>DATMLR010000363.1:0-4026 GCA_035570015.1 Puia sp. | reverse complement strand
ATACTGTTGGTGATAGCGGCGGTCAACGGATAGAGGTCGTGGACAGAACCGGCGCCAGCATTCCCTAGGCTGGCAGCAGTCTTTTGTTCGGACCAGGCGGAAGCTTCATGGCCGTTCAAATTCGGTCCATCCATTTCAGCTACCTCTTTACCCCAGTACATATCGAGCTGACGGATCTTTTCTTCAACGGTCATGCGCGAGAGGAGGTCTTCGACGCGGCGGTCGACAGACAGATGCGGGTCTTTATAAAGAGGCCGGGGGCCATGGACAAACGAGACGATTGGAAGGATCAGGAGACAACGGATGGAAATCAGAAATTTTTTATTCACACAGCAAGCATTTATTTTAGAAACAATGAGTCACGGTAATCCGGGTTAAGCCAGGTTCACAAATAAACGATCCAAAGATTAACCAGTCCGTTAATATTCGATTAATCGCCGGATTTTCCTTCTCTTTTCAGGCCATTTTACTGTCCTTAGGCTATAATCTCCTGGAATGATTTGTCAAAGTCAGCGCTGTAGATATCCTTATAATCCTTTACAAATTTCAGGTAGGTATTACTGGCCAGGTTGTGTCGCTTGAGCAGGATGAGGCTTTTGCATTTGAAGGTTAGTGCATCCTCGTTGAGCTGGTCGAAAAAGAAGATGCAATTGGTGATCTCGATGGTAAATTCAGGATTCTCCATTATGTCGTGTCGCCTGAGATAGCCCAGGCAATGATCAATTACGGCATTGGAGATCTCCGATTTGATGTCGTCGAGCCAGTTGTATTCCGTTTGCAGCAGAAAGGGGCCCCTTTTGATAACGTCGACCAGCGAATGGATGTATTGGGTGCCGGGGACGGCGGTTTCCTCCAACAATGTCATAGATTTTTTATAATCTATATAAGTATCATCGTGGATCTGTAACAGCCAATAGCCGGACTCTTTGGTGATGACACAATTGCCGATCTTTTCCAGGATGGGTTTAAGCTTTGCAAGATTCACCGAGCGGTTGTTCTTGGCATCCTTTTCCGCCTTGTCGTGCCACAGGATCTCGTTGAGGCCTTCGGAAGAGATTCCGCGCCCATTTCGGAAAGTATAAGTAGTGATGATCAGGAAGAGTTCCCGTAGCAGCGGGGTAAACAGCCGCGTGCAGTCGTGCCCTTCTTTATCGAACACCTGGAAGGGCCCAAAAAGATAAATGGCGGAAGTCCGCGGACCGGAGGCATGAACCGAAGCCGGGGTCAGATCGGAAATGGCCGGGATCGCCTCATATGATGAGGCCGGCGCAGTAACCCTCTTAATACCCCGCATTCTGCGCAGACGCAGGATAACCGAGGCCGTTATGCCCAGGATAGCGGCCCACAGCACGATAAGCAACCAGGGACTGCGCGGAACGGGAGCCACAGGCGACGCTGCCGGGGCAATATCCGCAGGCTCCGGCGGATAGTCGAGTGTATAGACCCGGACCTGGGTATTCTTCTCCTTGTCCGCATCCCTGGAATAAAACAGGGTAACAGCAATCAGCTTGTTACTGACCGGTGAATAATACAGGTCTGCAAATGACTGGATATCATGGAAGCTGTATGGGATACTATTCCCGACAAGCCGGAAAGCAGAATCGGTCAGAGATCCCTGAATCAGCTGCAGCTTTGAGTTATAGGAGTCGTTTGCAAATTGCAGTCCATACCAGGTATCGGGTGTGGCCGGGATGACGAGGCTATTGCCCAACGTAAATGGATAAGCCAGCGGTTTCAGGCTGTAGATATTTCTAAACGTACGTTTCCGGATATCATATTGGAAAAGGTCATAATAATTCCGGGGATCCAGCATCTGGTCGCCGGTCTGGCTGCCATAGCCGCCGGCAATATAGGCAAACCTGCCTTGGGGATCGACGCCAAGGCCGGCAAGGTAACGCGGAGGCAGATACGCACCGCCGGTCCTGATCGTATCCCAGTGCCGGCTTGCGAAATGATAACGCTGAACGAGATTTTTATAGTGCAACTGGCCGTAACCGCCAACGATGTATAAGGATGTATCCGCGATGGAAATGAATTTATTGGCATGCCAGTATTCGGTCAGCGGCGCATAGGGATAGTTCTGCTCCCACTGCCTTGTACCGAAATTGAAGCTGATGACAGTCTTACGATCGATGTACACATCATAGAGTTTATCCGTTAAGGTGTCATAGATGTTCTGATGCCCCAGCGGCAGGTCGAGATGGCGACAGGGTGCCCATTCCATGGCGTAACCATCCCTGGTGAAGGTATAGGCGGCCAGGGAGTCAGAGCCCACAAGGAACAGCTTGTCTTGCCGTGCGTTGTATGCCACACCGGCATAGCCGTTGATCGCAAAGGAGCCGATAAGATCCCATTGCTGGTATTTCGGCTTTAGCCATATGGGGTTCTTGATCCTGGCAGGGTGATGGGCCGCTTTATCCACGCCGATATCGCCCGAAGTCTCGTCCAGGGACCAATGATATTTGGGGGTACCGTTGCCGGAGAGGCGGATATCCTTGATCTGCATGGGTGGTATATCCCGGGTCCTGAACTTCCGGAAATCGTCTGCACCCCATAGAAATTTGAAGCAGCCGCCCATGACCGGGATGGAGTTGGAGCCAACGGACCGGCCGTTAACGGCGAACCGCAGCACATGTCTGTCCAGATCGCAATGGAGGGAAAAGAGGTTCCACTCCCGGTAAAGTCGCGGACTATCGACGGAGAAACTGATGCCTGAGAAATTCTCACCGATGATGATCCGGAAGCTGCTGGTACGCTGGTTGTAGATGAGGTCAATATTTTGGTCGTTGCCGTCCTTGCCGACTGCGATGATGCGGAAAATGTACCCGAAATAGATCTCATGCAGCGGAAGGAAATTAATGTCGAAAGAGAGCTCGAAGTCTTTTGAAAAGCAAAGGGAGTCATCCGGGGAAAGATCGAGAGAGGTTCTTTTCTCCTGCACCACTTCGTGACTGCTGAACACCAATCCATAGGACTGAGCAAAATCGCATATTGGTATGAATAGAATGGAAGCAATACAAATAAGTAACCTCTTCATAAGCTGTGGTAAAGATAGAATTTTTTCCCAAAGATCATTTCATACCCAACTTATTGACAGGCATATTACTGAGAGAGAAATCAAGCGACTCCTTTAAGACCTGCGAACCGAAGGAAGAGCAGACCATACAGCCAGAATAGCTTCTTCATCCCCCGACCCTTCCGGCACGGCGGGACCGGGGTCGTTAGCATAGTACCATCTCCGGTGATCAAGTGGTGAGGTCATCGTGCGGCTGCCGGGCATTTCGAGATGGCCATTGGTATCCACTCGCTGCACCCAATCCCATGCATAGCGGAGCCAGTCGCTTCGGTACCGAAGGTCGTGGTGTGCGAACCAGGTGATCTCATCATATCCCCAGATCCAGTCGAATCCACCATGACCCTGCCCCGCCTGGCCGGGTGCGGAGCTGACTCCATAGTTGTCGAACTCCACGAGGTAGGGAAGGCTTTGGCAGGACCAGCCGCTTGGAGTAATCCCGCCCTTGCTCCTGCGGTAAAGACCGTCGGAAAAGCCGAGTTCAAGGATAGCTGCCTGCGGACTGTCCGGGACCTCCTTGATGCGCAGTGGAAAGGCATGGAAGTCGAGAAGCAGTCTGCCATCCTTCAGCAATCCTCCGCCGGGTGTATGGGCATCGCAAAGGAGCATATGCCGCCGGGCGTGGGTATGCGCGTATTGGCGTGCCAGCGCAAATACCTGTGACCAGTATATGAGATCGGGATCATTCTTATTCATGAGCTCCACCTGCCCATAATGGATGGCTTCGAAACCCAGGTCGATATAGGACGCCGCAAGAAAATAGAACCAGAGGCGTGTTTCCGGCCGGCTTACATCAGGTACGGCCGTATTCTTCCCCCATTGGTCGCGAAAACGCCCATCGGGATAGCACATATCTGAATAGCGAAAATTGCGGCGCTCTGCCGGCATGCCTAATGCGGAAAAAGCCCAGGCGGGGACGGGTACCTGCTCCACCTGTGCAGTAACAATCTCGA
>DATMLR010000362.1:0-6303 GCA_035570015.1 Puia sp. | reverse complement strand
ATATACTCTTCGCTGCGACTGCGAACCAACCCCGTAAAAATAGAAACAGCCGGTCGGTTAGTCCTCTCCGGCATTACCTATGGCGACAGTGATTTGACGACAAGTGAAACCTGGACGTTTATCAAGAAAGGCGAAACAATTCAATGGAGCATCGAAAGAAGCTTTTCCAAATCGGTTATGGCGGAAGAATCCGCGATGCCGGCAATGAATTTCGACGACATTTCCACCTGGGAAGGGGCCTACCAGGGCTATGGAGGAGTTGCCTGGTTTTATCTGTTCAACAGGACAAACGACAAGTACGGTGTTCATACCGCCTCATCCGATTTTTGGAGCAGCAAATTCAACAAAGGCTTACGGATAACGGTTGATGCTCCGGACAAGAAGACAGCCATGAGCTATACCCGCACACTAGATTCCCGGCTCTCCTATGCCATAACCGTCTCCGATCACGAAATGCTTCCACTCGCGGATAGCGGCACGCACCGCAGACGGTTTGTATCTACCGGCCTCCCTGTATGGGCTCCGTTTCCCATCCGCGCCGGAAGGGCTACGGCAAACCTGACATTTAGCTGTTTCGATTTCCGCGAAAAGTATGGCCGCGGAACGCTTTCAGGCATTGACAGCGACCGGGTTAACGCCGTTCTGAATACGATTGCCCGGATCGGTGTCATCGATTCCCTGCATTTTGGCGGCAACAGCTGGCATACTCCCTACGGCCCGATCTGCCTTCATGAGCAGTACATCGCTCAGCTTGGCCTTGGGATAGACGATCCGGCATATCTCAGAGGATATCAAAGCTGCCTTGACTTTTACCGGGATCACGCCATTCTTCCTGATGGCCGCGTATATCCCCGTTGGGCTTATACCAACGAAGATGCCATGGCGGGCCGGTTTAATAAGGACGGATTTTACGAAGCCCGATGGGGCATTCTGATGGATTCCAACCCTGATTATGTGTCCAATGTAGCCGATCTCTTCGATCTTACAGGTGACTCGAGTTGGGTAAAAGGCCACCGACTTTCCTGCGAAAAGGCCCTGGATTGGATCCTCCGAAGAGACGGCAACGCAAATGGCCTGGTGGAAATGATGACCGACAACCGAACCCAAAAACAAAGCAGTGACTGGATAGATATTATTTGGGCTTCATACGAAAATGCCTTTGTAAATGCGAAGCTCTATCATGCGCTGGTTAAGTGGGCCACCATAGAAAAACTATTCGATAACCCGGAAAAGGCCCTACACTATGAACAATTCGCCGCTAAGTTAAAATCGAGCTTCAATAAGTCCACGGAAGAAGGTGGCTTCTGGGACGAAGAAAAGGGTTGTTACATTCACTGGCGGGACAAAGACAATACGATTCATGGCCGCAACATGGTAACACCCGTTAATTTTATGGCAATCGCGTACAACATCTGTGACGATCCCGCCAGAAAGCATCGGATACTAGATGCCATTGAGACAAAAATGCGGCAGGAGAATTTATTCTTTTGGCCGTTAACGATGAGCTCTTACGCCCCGGATGAGGGTAAGGAATGGCAATTCCCTTTTCCTTCCTATGAGAACGGTGACCTTTTCTTATCCTGGGGCTCGATAGGGATAGCAGCATATGCAGATTATAATCCGGACATTGCCCTGAAATATGTAAAAAATGTGCTGGCGCAATATGCCAAAGACGGCCTCGCCTTTCAACGCTACGGACGGCTAAAGCAGGATGGATTAGGCGATGATATCCTGGCAGGCAATAGTCTTTCAATCGTTGGATTGTTCCAGTCTATCTACGGTGTAAACCCATTATATAACCGACTTTATCTCGACCCGCATATCACCCCCGAACTCGCCGGCACCGTACTGAAATACAATTTCCATAACCTACCCCTGACGATAAACCTGGATACAAACACCTTTGCGGTATCGAATGACCAGTTTAAAGTGATCAGCAAAAAGAGCTTCGGCTTTAACGCCATGAAGGATCAGGTATCGTACTTTAACGGTGCCGATCCCGTAGCATCCCTCGATGTCACCTCAGATGACCCGGTGACTATAGCTATAACCGCCTGGAACAACAAAACAAGAAGTTGGAAGCAAATAACCGCCAAGCCCACTGCAAGGAAGGTAAAATACGTGATCAGACAACTAACGCCCAATTCTGAGTACATTATCTCCATTGATAAAAGGGCCAAAAGAAGCAGAAGCGACAAAAATGGCGACCTTCTACTGGAAGAGTATGATTCGGGTGCCACGGAGTATAGCATTATTACCCCCGTCTAAGATGAACACGGCGATGCCCGCCCGCTGGCGATTCCTGATGGCATTTAATTCCGCATTTCTTTTTTTTGCCGCAGACCGCACCGCCATTTCCCGGTATGAGTCGTACATTTGCAGATGGCCATACAACAAATTAAGGGTCTGTTCCTGGTCTGCCTTTCAGTCTTCGCCCATATATCGATAGGTCAATCCGCACCTGACAATCATTCTTTTCAAAAAGGCGACGACTCGAGTATCATTAGCCGTAACGAGATTGATTTTATCAGCGATACGCAGCAACCGATGGTCCTGGAAGAAGTGCGACTTCATCGGGATCATAATATACAAGCCACCTCGCTATTGTTGAGTGATATCCTTCATCAAAAACCGCTCGGCATCTACATGCTTGGGGATATAGTGGCGCTAGGGTCCAGCAATCGTAAATGGTCCACCATGGACAGGTTCATCGATAGCTGCAGAAAAAACAACATAGCCGTTCACGGGTTATTGGGCAACCATGACTTGATGTGGAGCAGAAAAAAAGGCGAAATCAACTTTCAGCATAGATTTGCTGATAACGTCGACATTGGTTATATGAGCATAATCGATTCCATCGCAGTGGTATTGCTAAACTCCAATTTCAAGAAATTATCTGCGATTGAAATCAATAAACAGGAGCGTTGGTATACTTCGACTCTTGACAGCCTGAACAGCGATATATCCGTTAAAACGATCATCGTATGCTGCCATCATGCCCCATATTCCAATAGCCGGATTGTCGGGTCCTCGGCCCAGGTTCGACGTTACTTGCTGCCAGCCTTTATGCAGACGCCCAAATGCAATCTTTTTATCGCGGGGCATGCGCATGCTTTTGAACATTTTAAATACTCCGGAAAGAATTTCCTGGTAATCGGTGGGGGAGGCGGACTTCATCAGCCATTGGATACCTCTGCGGGAAGGCTACCGGATATCGCATTCAATTATAAGCCCAGGTTCCATTATTTATCGATAATACGACTCGGCGATACGTTATTGCTCACGTCCCGATTCCTAAAATCGGATTTTTCAGGTATTGAAAAGGGCTATTCATTCCGTTTAGCTGTCCGATAGGAATTCCCCATCCTCCGCTTCGCCAATATTCAATATTTCCCTACTTTAGGGAAGTAACAACGCCTTCTATGATTACCGGACAACAATTCGCCCAACTGGCCCTCTCCTTCCCCGGAACAGAACAAGTGCCTCACTTCGATCGCATCGGCTTTAAGGTGACCGGGAAACGCATGTTCTCCACCTACCTTGCAAAAGACAACACCGCCAATATTTTCTTAACCCCCCGGGAACAAGGTGTTTTCTGCAAAATGCACAAGTCCGTCTATCCTGTACCCAACAAATGGGGCGAAAAAGGCGCAACCACCTTCGATCTCGGTACCGTCCCCCTTCACATCGTCACCGAAGCCCTTCTCTCCGCCTACAACGAAGTGCTTTCGTCCGGCGGATCAAAATCCAAGAGTCGGTCGAAATAAACTCGTCAGCCACCATCCTCAACCGTCGTTAAATCTGGATACAAACTGAAGTACGTTGATCTCAGGCTTTCAAAAAACCGTTATCGTCTATAACCTTTACCTTCGACGAAAATACATCGCTATGAGAAAGCCTCTTCTTCTGACAATTCCCGCGATACTCCTGATCGCAGTCAGCGTTTACAGCCAGCAAACTCCGGATTATAAAATAACTTCCACCTTTCACATTCTTAGCGGCGGTGGCTACGATTACACAACCGTCGACAGCGCCTCTAACCGGCTCTATTTATCCCATGGTACCCAGGTGAACGTGATCGATAAGGTCACCGGCGACTCGATCGGCGTTATCCCGACAGAGAAAGACGTCCATGGCATCGCGTTGGTGCACGCGCTCGGTAAGGGATATATCACCAACGGCGGGGCAAACAGCGCGCTGGTATTCGACCTGAATACCTTCAAGGTATTGGGACATGTGCCGACCGGCCAGTTCGCTGATGGAATTCTATATGACAATTTCTCGAACAAAGTGATCACCTGTAATGGAAGGAGCAAGAATATGACCGTAATAGACCCTGTCACCGATAAGGTGGTTGCAACGATCCAGCTGACCGGCTGGCCTGAGACCGCCGCAAGCGACGGTAAAGGCCGGATCTATGTAAACAATGCGGAGAAGAGCGAAATGGTTGTGATCGACGCAAAGACCTTCCAGGTTATTAACAGCTGGCCCATTGCACCGGGTAAGGGCGCTTCAGGCCTCGCCATCGACCGCTCGACGATGCGGCTGTTTGCGGGCTGCGGCAATAAATTGCTCGTGGTCATGGACGCCACCAACGGCAACGTAGTCACGACACTCCCGATCGGCGACGGCTGCGATGCGGTTGGATTCGACCATACACTCCAGACAGTATATTCTTCAAACGGCGATGGTACGCTGACCGTTATCAAAGAAAATTCTCCAAACCAATTCACGGTCGTTGAAAACCTGAAGACCAAGGAAGGCGCCCGCACAAACGCCGTCGATCAGGGAAGCCATATCATCTATCTTCCTACCGGCGAATTTTTGCCAAAACAACCCGGCCAATTCCGCCCCCAGCTAAAACCAGGAACGTTCCAGGTCCTTGTGGTGAAGCCTTGAAACGCCGGGAGAGGCCGTCTATTTCAGATAAAAGAGCGCAAATTGCTGGTCAACCGCCCCGCTTTTGTTGGCCATGCGTAGCGTTGAGCCAGCAGGAATGAAGAGACAATCCCCCTTCTTCGTAAAGGATCTGCCGTTGACCATTCCGTCGGCAGATGGCCCGGAAAGCCCGACAATCAGAACGGGTGTCCCACGCGCTTTCAGCGTAAGTCCCTTTCCATGTGGAAGGGTTACTCGAAAAGCGTGCACGGGTTCTGCATCGAATAATGACTGTAAATAGGGGACACTAAGCTTGCCACCGGAATCCGGCAAGGGCTTGTGCAAGAGTTCGATGTCCATCACATGAAATTCCACGGTATCTTCATTCCAGACGCGGTGGACCCGGGGTTTATCATAAAATCCCTCAAACCAGATGTCGCCGGCTGTGAACAAAGGTTTTCCTGGCTCAATCAGGACCTGGGACCCTGTCTTCGCCTTGCTTAATAGGACAAATACCGACGGAGTCGAATGTTTGTGCATCAGTGTGGTATCATGAGGAGGTACATGAACATCCAGGACCCGAACCCATTCATTTTCGAGCACCTTATGATGCCTGGGTTCCTGACTTACTTGAATCTGGGAATGCCCTTTGACTGCCTCCAGAACCGTCACGAATAGGAAAAACAACCATTTAGACATTCTCTAATTTACCGCATTTATAGCTTTATACTTTAACCCGTAACTTAGAATAAAATATTCTATCGTCATGAAAAATGCCATCAGCTGGTTCGAACTTCCCGCCATCGATCTAGCCCGGGCCCAGCAGTTCTACGAAACCATCCTCGACATCCGCATGATCCCGCTGGAAACACCACACATCAGGATGCGCATGTTCCCCTTAGAGAACCCCGTGACCGGCATCGGCGGCGCTCTCGCCCATGCGGATTTCTATAAACCGTCCACAGAGGTCGGACCCCTGATCTATCTGAACGCCAACCCCGATGTGCAGCACGTGCTGGATAAGATTGAGGCCGCCGGTGGAAAGATCGTCGTTCCCAAGACCCAGATTTCGCCAGAACATGGCCACATGGCCGTCTTTATCGACACCGAAGGCAATCGGGTGGCCCTGCACAGTATTCCAGCCAACTAAGCATCTCCTATATGAACGACACGCGTTTGCTCATAAAAAGTCTGGCAGGAATGCTTTTCCTCTTCATCACTATGGGGGTGGCAATTTTTTTGCCTTTTGGAAGTCTTGAATACCCCCTGGCATGGATATATCTGACAATTTTTTTCGTGCTTGTCTTATGGATCACCCTCTATTTATTTCTGTTCAACAAACACCTGCTGAAAAGCAGGCTCGCCGCCGGCCCCGCAGCTGAGCCCACCCTGGCCCAAAAGATTATCCAGTCTGCAGCAGCTCTC
>DATMLR010000361.1:0-2355 GCA_035570015.1 Puia sp. | reverse complement strand
CCCCGAGAAGAAACCACTTGCCGGGGGGAACTTTGACGGGCCCGAAATTGTCCTCATTCCAATTCTTTTTATAGATGCTGAAAATGCGATCGCTGCGCAGGCCTGGCGGCAGCAAGTGCTGCTCACAGGGCAGCTGATGCTCCCGAACATAGTTATCCGCCAGCGTGAGATAAACGGTCTCGGGATAGGAGGGTATCGTATACGCGAGCCGGGGGTTGTGCCGGATGACGTTGCTGTCGCCGCGATTCACCTTGAAGATATGCATCGGATCGAGATCTTTATCTGCATTGACGCCGTTGACATAGAGGATCCCCTTCCGGATCTCGAGCACGTCACCCGGCAAGCCGCAGAGGCGATGGATGAGCCAGGCGGGACCGCGGTCGGATGGTGGCGGACGGAAGCAGACGAGGCGAAATCGTCGCGGTTTCCGGAGGCGGGAGGCGAAAACCAGGCGTCCGCCTGGCCGGGAAGGGCTTAGGTTATAAAAACAAGAAAGTAGGGGCGTTACAAAAAGGGGTTTCAATCGGGCGGTTTTTGAGTTTGCGGGTGGACCTAAAATACGGAAGTTCTTTTGAAAGGCAAGCGAGGGATGGGGGGAAGGGCGATTTTCAGTAAATTGCAGCCATGCAGCAATACCTCGATCTATTACAGCATATTTTGGATACCGGGGCTTCCAAAACGGACCGGACGGGTACGGGTACGACCAGCTGTTTCGGCTATCAGCTGCGATTCGATCTATCAAAAGGTTTCCCGCTGGTGACAACGAAAAAATTGCATTTGAAAAGCATCATCTATGAGTTGCTATGGTTTCTGCGCGGAGATACGAATACCCGGTTTCTAAAGGAGCATGGCGTAAGTATCTGGGATGAGTGGGCCGATGCAAATGGGGAGTTGGGGCCGGTATATGGCAAGCAGTGGCGCAGCTGGGAAGGGGCGGATGGGTCGACTATCGATCAGATCGCGCAGGTGGTGCACCAGATCAGGAAGAACCCGGACAGCCGACGGCTGATCGTAAGCGCGTGGAATGTGGCTGATCTGCCGCGAATGGCGCTTATGCCCTGTCATGCATTATTCCAGTTCTACGTCGCGGATGGGAGGTTGAGCTGTCAGCTATATCAGCGCAGCGCGGATGTATTTCTCGGGGTTCCGTTCAATATAGCCAGTTATGCTTTGCTGACGTTGATGATGGCGCAGGTTTGTGATCTGGCGCCTGGGGAGTTCGTTCATACCTTCGGGGATGTGCATTTGTACAATAATCATGTAGAGCAGGCGAAGCTGCAGCTGAGCCGTCAGCCATTTCCGCTGCCGGTGATGAAGGTGAATCCGGCAGTCAAGGACATTTTTTCTTTTCGTTTTGAGGATTTCGTGCTTGAGGGTTACCAGTTCCATCCGGCGATCAAGGGGTCAGTAGCGGTTTAAATCTAATTGTTATGCTCATTAGTCTTATTGTCGCTGCCAGCACGAATAATGTGATCGGCAAGGCAAACGGTATGGTGTGGAACTTGCCGAACGACACCAAATATTTTAAGAACACCACCTGGGGTATGCCGGTGATTATGGGGCGGAAGACTTACGAGTCGATGTCAAGCGAACCTTTACCGGGGCGGTTCAATTATGTTATTACCCGAGATCCCCATTGGAATGCGCATAATCCGAAGGTATGCGTATTGGGAAGTCTGGAGGAGGCGATCCGGCGGGCGGCTGAGACGGACAGCAAGGAGGCCTTTGTGGCTGGCGGCGGTCAGATCTATGCGGAGGCGCTGCCGCTGGCGGATAAAATCTATCTGACGCGGGTGCATGCGATCGTGGAAGGGGACGCTTATTTCCCTGTCTTCGATGAATCTCAGTGGGACCTGGTTAGCAACATGGATCATCCGGCTGATGAAAAGCATGCATACGCCTATAGCTTCGAGGTGTGGCAGCGGAAAAAATAATTTCATGTATTCACGGCTTCGACTGGCTGAAAAATATCTCCGGTATTATCTTACGGCTGGCAACGGCAGGGGGCATGGGGTCCATTCTCCGTTCGTATATGATCTGGTGAGGAAGGTGTTTTGTGACCGGTCTGTGGATCCGGAATGGGGGGCGATTGAGGGATTGCGGCGGCGGTTGTTGAAGAATGAGGGCGTATTGGAAGTGGAGGACCTGGGGGCGGGGTCGGTTCTTGATGCGTCGCAGGTGCGAGGTACTCCGCGGGCGCGGAAGGTGGCGGATATTGCCCGGCATGCGGCTAAGCCGGCGCGGCTGGGGCGGCTGTTATTTCGACTTGCCAGGTATTATCGGCCGGCGGTGGTGATGGAGCTTGGTACGTCGCTGGGTTTGTCGACGGCGTATTTGGCGGCGGGGGCGCTTGGG
>DATMLR010000360.1:0-9027 GCA_035570015.1 Puia sp. | reverse complement strand
CACCAACCCGATGAACCATAAGACGAGCGCCGGCTTTAAGGTTACCGGGACCATCAAACGCACCGACTTTGGCATCGGGACAAATTTCCCCGCCACTATGGTCAGCGATGATGTCATGCTGAATGCCAACGTAGAATTTGTTAAAAGTTAATCCAACATGAACAAGCTATTCTATCCCGTTGCGGCCGTCCTGATCCTCGCCGGCAGTGCCTTTACCTTCCTGACGGCTCAGAATTGGCAGATCGCCGATGGCTATACGATCACTTTCACGAGCGCCGATGCAGATGGGATCTTTAAGGACTTCAAAGGCAGCCTTGTTTTTGACGAACAAAATCCCGGCGCCGGCAAATTCGATGTGACGGTAGACGCAGCCTCTATCAATACCGGCAACGGGCTCCAGAACAAGCATGCGAAGAGCGATGAATGGTTCGATGTCGCCAAATATCCCCAGATCCATTTTGTCAGCCGGTCGATCGGCAAGACCGCCGCTGGTTACCAGGTTACGGGAGACCTCGAGATGCATGGAGTAAAGAAATCCATTACCATTCCCTTCACCTTCAAAAAGACCGCACAAGGCGGAACGTTCGCGGGCAGCTTCACGGTCAATCGGAATGACTATAATCTCGGCAAACCCGGCGGTGACGTCGGCGAGCAGATCAAGATCGACATTACCGTGCCGGTAACCAAAAGCTAAATCCACTTTTATGTTTAAGAAATCGTTGGCGCTGGGGATTGTCGCGGGCCTTCTGGCAGGAATTGCCGGGGTCGTCTATGCGGGGATGTATTACAAGATCAACGAAGCCGACTTTTCCAAAGTCGCTTCAAATGTCCGGATCATCGCCGCAAGCCTCTTCGGGGGCGTGTTGGCCGCTGTTGGGTACACGGTTCTCGACAAGTTGCTCAAGGCAAAAGGAGAGATCGTCTTCAACCTGCTCTTCTCCCTGCTGAGTTTCGCCAGCCTGCTGCTGCCCATCGGCCACCGGTTCAAGCCGCCGATCGATACCCCGGAGCTTTTCCCGGGTATGGTCATCCCGATGCATTTCTTCCCCGCTCTGGCATGGTTCACTCTGAAACCGATTTTTATTCGAAGCAAATAGAATCGCATAATCGGCAATGTTCTCAGACTGGCACTGCTTAACGATGCCCGGCGTAAACCGCCGGGCATTTTTTTCTCGCCGTGGATCGCCGTGGGTCGCCGTGGGTCGCCGCAGAGCGCCGTAGATCGCCGCGGATCTTTATGCAGGAGCTTGCTGGCACAAGAATTTAGATAGATATTTGTATAACTCGATCAAATGAGCAAACGGGTACTGATACTGGATGATGACCTGGACATTTTGCAGATATGCGCGATCGTGCTGAAGAAGAGAGGTTTTGAAGTGCGTACCCTCGACACTTCCTGCCAGGTGGTGGATCAGGTCAAGGCCTTCCAGCCCGACGTGATCCTCATGGATAACTGGATCCCCGGTCCCGGCGGCATTGAGGCGACGCGTACGCTCAAACTCGACAGCGCTACCCACGATATCCCCGTTATCTTCTTCAGTGCCAATAGCAATGTGACCCAATTGGCGCGGGAAGCCAACGCTGACTACTTCCTGCAAAAACCCTTCGATATCAGCGAACTGGAAGGGATCGTTCAAACAGCCATCCGGCCGACAAACAAGGCATAACATCGAATTAAATTCGATTATTTTAGGCTACAAAGAATAAAATTCTTAATTTCGTTCTGAAAAAGCATTTTATTCCAAAAACTAGCCTCCTATGTCCGCCACTACTGCTGTTACGGCTCCCGCGCCATCCAAGGCCGCTCATCCCATAAGGCAACGCACGGCCCGTATCGAATCCATCGACCTGCTCCGGGGAATCGTCATGATCATCATGGCACTTGACCATGTCCGCGACTATTTTAACCGCAGCGCCTACCTGTTCGATCCTACCGATCTTCAGCATACCACCGTCGCCCTTTTCCTTACCCGCTGGATCACCCATTACTGCGCCCCGGTCTTCATGCTGCTCTCCGGGATCTCTGCCTGGCTCTACGGGCGAAAGAATGGCAAGACCGCCGCTTCCTTGTTTCTGCTTACTCGCGGCCTCTGGCTGATCATCGCCGAACTGTTCATCGTCACTCTTGGCTGGACCTTCAACCTTCATTACGGAATCTTTATCCTTCAGGTGATCTGGGCTTTTGGGATCAGCATGATCGTCCTGTCGGGGCTGATCCATGCGCCGCGCGGGGTGCTGCTGGCCATCGCCCTTCTGCTCATCGGCGGTCACGATCTGCTGGATGGTATCCATGTCACCGGCAACGGATTCGCTGCCGTTCTCTTCTCCTTCCTCCACGTGCAGGCGGGATTCACGGCAGGCCCGATCAACTTCTTCGTCGGCTATCCCATCCTCCCCTGGATCGGGCTCATCGCGCTGGGTTACTGGTTTGGCGATCTTTATCACCCGGATTACAATCCTGCGCAGCGACGGCGGCTCCTGCGCCGGCTGGGCTGGGGCGCCATCGTCCTGTTCATCGTCATCAGGGCCTTCGACGGCTATGGCGACCCTGCTCACTGGTCTGTCCAGCGCAACGTCGTTTACACGATTCTGTCTTTTATAAACGTCTCCAAATATCCACCTTCCCTGTTGTACATTCTCCTGACCATCGGGCCGGCCCTGCTCTTCCTGTCCGCCGCAGAGCGACCGCTGAACGTCCTGACCCGGCCGCTGGCCGTCATTGGCCGCGTGCCGATGTTCTATTATCTCGTGCACATCTATTTCCTGCACGCGCTGGCGGTCGGGGCCGCTGCGGTATCCGGTTTCCCGCCCTCCGCGATGGTTAATCTCAATAACTGGGTTACCGCCAACCCGCAATTGAAAGGCTATGGCTTCGGGCTTGGCATTGTGTATGTCGTATGGATTGGAACAGTCATCATCCTGTACCCGCTCTGCCGGTGGTTTGATCGCTACAAACGCAGCCATGCCGCGAAGCAGAAATGGCTGAGCTATTTTTAGGGTCGGGCTAATCATCCACGATAAGCATTGCTGGGGTGGTATTTCTACAATATTTAGCATCCGGCCGGCCGGCTCCCGCACTACATGATTTGGATTGATAATTGACCCTCTTCTGGTATTCACTCAATTCAAACAATGAATGGAGCCCGTCCTTAACCGATATCAACGCACCAGGATCCGTGTCCGGGAGAAAAGTAGCCAGTGGAAAAAGTCGCTGTATCAAGCGGGCGACCTGGTCGCCTTTATGGGCCGGTTCTTCAAGGAGGTCTGGAAGCCGCCGTACGAATGGCGGGAAATCCTGTATCAATGTTATCTCGTTGGATACAAATCCACCTTCCTGATCGGGCTGACCGGCTTTATCATGGGTGTTGTGCTGACGATCCAAACCCGTCCATCCATGGCGCAATTCGGCGCCGTCTCGCTGATTCCGGGCATGATATCCGTCTCTGTGGTGCGCGAGATCGGGCCGGTGATCACGGCGATCATCTGTGCCGGTAAGATCGGATCGCGTATGGGCGCCGAGCTGGGGTCGATGCGCGTCACCGAACAGATCGATGCCATGGAGGTCTCCGCCGTCAATCCATACCGGTACCTGGTTGTCACGAGGACCCTTGCCACGACGCTGATGGTCCCAATGCTGACCATCTTTGCCGACCTGGTTGCGTTATTCGGCGGCTATGTCGCCATGAATATCCACGATAACATGACGCTGCAGCATTTTTTTCTCAAAGCCATGTCGCATCTGGAATTCATCGACGTTTTCCCGGCGCTGGTCAAAACATTCTTCTTCGGCTATTTCATCGGGATCATCGGCTGCTATAAAGGATACAATGCCCGCAAGGGGACGGAGAGCGTCGGGATCGCCGCCAACTCCGCCGTGGTAGCCGCCTCGCTGGCAGTATTCGTCGTCGACCTGATAGCCGCACAGGTCACCGACCTGTTAGGATAATAATATGAAAGATACCCAATCATACCAGCCCGAATCGGAAAGGCTCGACAGCGACAAGGGTAACCCGGAGTTATCGACAGCTATCGAGGACGATAACGAGCCGCTGTTGCAGAAGACCGAAGAGGAACTGCTGACGGAAAGGCACGGACGGCAGGACGTAGCTGACGAACAGGCTGATGCGGTGCGCCAGGCGGAAGGGGAACTTCAGGAGGAACTGGTCAAACAGGGCACCGAGCCGGTAGTGGTCATCAAAGGAGTAAGGAAAGCCTTCGGCGACCACGAAGTCCTGCGGGGCATCGACCTCCACGTCAATAAGGGGGAGAACCTCGTTATCCTCGGAAAATCGGGGACCGGGAAGTCCGTACTCATCAAATGCCTCGTCGGACTGGAATGGCCGGATGAAGGGGAGGTCAGGGTCTTCGGCAAAGACTTGTTTTCTCTCAATTATGCTGAGCTGAACGAATCCAGGGTCCGAACCGGGTTCCTTTTTCAGAACGCGGCCCTCTACGATTCGATGACCGTCAAAGAGAACCTCCTCTTCCCGCTTCGTCAGCACGAGAAGGAAATGACCCGGGAAAAAAAACAGGCCCGTGTCATGGAGATGCTGGACAACGTTGGACTGGCGGAGTCGATCGACCAGCTGCCATCCAAACTTTCCGGCGGCCAAAGCAAACGGATCGGTCTTGCCCGGACGCTGATCCTGCGGCCGGAACTGATGCTCTACGACGAACCGACGACCGGGCTGGATACCGGCACAGGTAAGGAGATCAGCGAGCTGATGATCCAAATGAAAAAGAAATACAATATTTCCTCGATCACGATCACCCACGATATGACCTGCGCGAAGCTGACCGCCGACCGAATTATTATGCTGCGCGAAGGTGTCGTCGTTGCTGAGGGCACCTATGAGGAGTTGGAACGGTCCGAGGACGAATGGATACGATCATTTTTTTATTAAACTATCGGTTATGCCAAAGGAAAAAAATTATAAATGGAAGCTCGGCCTTTTAACGATCGCCATGCTGGTCCTGGCGATCGGCGCCATCTACTATATTGGGAAACAAAAGAACAAATTCGGGTCGACCGTCACGATCAGCGCACGGTTCAAATCCGTCAGCGGGCTAAAGACCGGGAGCAATGTGCTGGTTGGCGGGATCGATGTGGGGACAGTTGACGATATTGCATTAATTACGGATACCACCGTACAGGTGAGTATGATCATTCAGAAGGGGATAGAAAAGTTCATCAAAAAGGATGCAAAGGCCAGCATCGGCTCCGAAGGCCTGATGGGCGACAAGGTGATCATCCTCATCCCAGGAACCCCCGATACGTTGGCCGTCCGCAATGGCGACACCCTCGCTTCGCTGCCGCCTATCGAGACAGAGGCGATCATGGCCAGTCTGAAGGCTTCAGCCGACAATGCAGCAGTGATCACCAGCAACCTGGCTGACATCTCCGACCGCATCTCGCACGGCAAGGGCGCGTTGGGCAAGCTGTTGCGCGACACGACCCTTTCATCCAATATCAGCGCCACGATGCACAACCTGAACTCCAGCACGAAGAAGCTGGACCAGAATATGGAGGCCGCGCAGCACAATTTCCTGCTCCGCGGGTTCTTCAAGAAGAAGGAGAAGGATAAGAAAAAACAGGAAGAAGATTCGGCAGCCCGGCGCGGATCGCACGGAAACTGATCGTGGCAATCGTGGGCGCCATCGCTCAGTCCCGAATGATCTTTATTCTCTCTTTATTCAAATACATACTGTCAGCCGGGGACAGCTTCAGCAATACGTCAATGTCCTTTGCCGCTTTCCATTTACCGCTAAGCCGCAATTCGCCGTCGGATGGATAGGTATACCGGAGTGTCATAACGTCCGGTTTGTAAAGCGCATGCAGGGTGAGCGTTTTGTTTGGGCTATCCACATCGCACCGGTACCAATCCTGAAGATCGTTCATATTGTAGATCAGCATTAAGTTGTCATAGACAAACAGTACGCGTCGCCAGCGGATGCTATCGGCCGCCGGAACGGTATCACTGACCGTAAACGTCGTGACTTTATACATTTTTTCCCTACGGGCACTGGCGACCTCATTTCGGTATTTGGAGATATCATCCATACTTATCGCCAAAAAGAATAGAAGCGGAAGCAGAATCATTACCGCCTGCAATGAATATCTTTTCCGTTTTTTGAAAAAAGTAAAATGCCTTATTGGAAGGGTGGCCGGCTTAGCCGAAAAGAAGAACCGAAAAATATTCTTTAGCCATGGAGCCAACAGGTAGAAGGCATATACCCATAACAGTGAAGAATATAATTTGACAGATATGTTGTAAAACCAGTTTAAAGCCACCACATTTGTCAGCACACCCAGCACGAAAAGATATCCAAATACAGCCGTTCGTCTCGAAAAAAGCAGTATGGCTGCCAGCATTTCACAGCCGCCGGTAAAGAAGGAATAAGCGGGGGATATTCCGATAAATTTCCATAACAGGTCTTCCTTGCTTTGGTTGCCAAAAAGTCTCACCATATCCACCGTGCGGGGATAGGGCATTTGAACGGGTATCATCTTATCAATCCCATAACCCAGTATGGTGATGGCCAAAGTATATCGCAAATAAACGTTAAACCAATAGGAAAATCTGCCGTAGTCGATGCGCCCTTTATCAAGAACACTCCAAATGACGGCGGCGATAACGGACAGGAAGAATAAAGTGAAATAATAGATGACCCCGAAATGATTGTCGATCGGCAAGGCCACATGCAAGGCAGGGTCGTACCCGGTGTGATAGATATGTATGTCGAGCCAAAGGAAAATCCCGCTTAAAGGTCTAAAGATTGGATAGAGATCTTCAACACTGGTATTGGCGACTGCACGATAAACGAAATAAATGTTCATGATCCAGCAAAAGACCGATGTACTGCCTAAAAAGAGAAAGAAAAACCTGAAATTAAATTTGTCCCGCATCTTCCAGCGGTATTCATCGGTGTCCATGGTCGGGGTTTTACTTCTTAAAGATTAAGTAGACGGCGCCTACCAGCAGGAAGAAAGCAGCCACGTGATTCCATTTAAAGGTAAGGTTTTTGAAAAAGATCAGGGAAAAACCCGTGAAGACTACCAACGTGATCACCTCCTGGATCACCTTCAGCTGGACCAGGGTGAAGGGGCCGCCCTGTTCCTGGAAACCGATTCGGTTGGCGGGCACCTGGAAACAATATTCGAAGAAGGCTACCCCCCAACTGATGAGGATAATGGCGAATAAGGATGGATGCCAGGAACTGCTCTTCCCAAAAAAACGCAGATGACCGTACCAGGCCATCGTCATGAAAGCGTTGGAAAGGGTCAGGAGCCCGATCGTGTATAATATGGTTTTCATGTGATGGAAGGTACAGCATTTCCCATATTCGGGTCGCTGATGCTGTCCCTGCCGGTCTCGATCCGGCCGGCATACCGGGCTTCCCAACCGTCGTGTCCCTTGACCCGGACGCTGAGATCATACCAACCTTGATTCTCCGCCGCGAAAGTCACTTTTCCCTGTTCGCCGGCAGCCAGCTGCCTATCGTGATACACGCCTTTGTATGAATTATCCACGAATGTCACCGTACAGGCATCCCCGTTATTCTTCAACCGCATCATCGCGTTGCCGGTGAACGGATGAGCGCCCTCCGAAGGTTCATAGCCAAAGCTGATCCCGACCGCCGGATCACCCGCATCACCGCGGAATTCCCGATAGAACCCGTTCGGCCCGTATACGCGAATGTGATACCGGCCGGCATCAAAATCCTCCAGCGGCCATACATCCCTAACGCTGTCGCCGGGCTTCACCCCATAGGCCCGGGAACGATTGGACGCATAGACGTTGAATGGGGCACCAGCCGTCTTTTCACCAAAAGGCCTGCCATCATTCGAGAAAACGATCTCAAAATGATTCTTGTCCGCGCCAAGCCGCCCATCGGCATTCATGCAATACGGCAGCGCACATGAGGGCTTCGTCCCTTGCTCCTGCCGTGCGGAAAATTCAGCGGTGAAGTCATTCGGCAGCGGCTTGAACTGCGCTTTATGGATGCTCTCCAGGAAAACGTCCTTTGGCAGGAAATCCGTGTCAGCCATCGTTCCCGCATGATAAGGCCGGAAGACCGACGTCAGGTCCCCGCACACGAGCCGCCGCCAGTCCGAGATATTGTCTTCCCGCACCGGTTTGCCGAGTTTATGCGATAGGAACTTCTCCAGGAACTGCAACGTCGACGTGTGATCGAAGACCTGAGAATTAACCCAGCCGCCGCGCGTCCATGGACTCGCGATGATCAGCGGCACGCGGAAACCCAGTCCGATCGAGCATTCGCGGTCGAAAGGCTCCGGGAAGCCCTTCCGTTCCTGTTCCTGCGCATCAGTCACATAGTCCACGCTGGTGTCGATGCCGGCCGAGACCTTGCCTGTACCTTCCTTGTGCGGATGCGGGGCGGTGAAGGGCGGGACATGGTCGAAATAGCCGTCGTTCTCATCATAGGCAAGGATGAAGATCGTCTTCTTCCAGATCTCGGGATTGCGCGTGAGGATATCCATGACCTCCGAAACATACCAGGCGCCATACCACGGCGCGGACGGATGATCGGAGAAGTTTTCAGGGGCGCTCAGCCAGGAGACCATGGGCAGCTTTCCGGTCTGTACGTCCTGCCTGAACTGATGCAACACATCCCCTTTTGGGGCTTTCATGCTGCGCGCCACTTCCCCATCATGATATGTTAGGTTTTCCAGGCTCCGGTGATCAGGGTCGCCGGAATTGGTATCGAAAGCCTTACGATGGAGCGCTTGTTGTTGGGGGTTGAGTTGATCAAGCGTCAGTCCCTTTGCTAGAGCCGGATGATTGTTGATTTCCGTCAGATACTGTTGCTGCTTGTCGAGGTTCTTTTGCAGGGCAGCAGCCGTCGTGTCACCCGCGGGCAGGGACGCGATCCGTTGCTGCAGATCAGTGATAACGGTTTGTACCTTGTCCTTCTCTTTTTTCATGAATTCGACATGCGGCGGGTACAACTTGATGTTATACTGGGCAAAGAACTCCAGCGGGTTATCCTGGAAATTGGAAAGCC
>DATMLR010000359.1:0-4814 GCA_035570015.1 Puia sp. | reverse complement strand
TCCGGGAAAAAATAACCTTCCTGAAACTTGTACCAACCGTATTTAGCGAAATCCTAAAGATACCCGTTTTCCTCAGTCATCCACTATCCGCACACCTTCGTTTCATTATGCTGGGGGGTGAGGTCATCAGGCTGGGAGACCTGAAAGTTCTCTTTTCGGGTTTCCCTGACATCCATGTCGTAAATCACTACGGGCCGACAGAAAACACGATCGGCTCTTGCTTCTATAGAATCGCTCGTGATAACCTTGGCGATTTCATCAGACAGCCGGTCATTGGAGCGCCTTTGCCAAACGTGAAAGCATATATCTTGAACGACCGCCTGCAGTTGAGCGCATTTTTTGAAAAAGGACAGATCGCAGTAGGTGGGGTATCCCTTGCAAAAAGAGGATACCTTAACATACCCGGGCTCACCCGGGAAAAATTCATCCCAAACCCATTTAACCCTTTTGAATTTATCTATAAGACAGGAGACTATGGACGTTGGCTTCCCAACGGCACAATCGAGTTCCTTGGCAGAATCGACGGCCAGGTGAAGGTCGGTGGCATCCGCATCGAATTGGGAGAGATCGAAAGCATATTGCTGAAATTGGAGAAGGTCAGCCAATGCATAGTCGTTTTAGCAGACCTCGGAGCGATAGACCCCGTTTTGGTTGCTTATGTTGTCGCCACTGAACACCTCGACACTAGCTATTTTTCGGAGTTCCTGAAAGACTTCCTCCCTCCTGCCATGACCCCGGGTATATATATCCAACTCGATCGCCTGCCGATGACATCGAGGGGAAAAGTCGATAGGAAGGCGTTGCCGCTTCCCGCAAGGGAGCAAAACAACAAGGACAACTCCTCCGGTCCTGAAAATAATGTTCAGCGGGAATTATGGAAGATTTGGGAAAAGCTACTGGTCACCGATAGGTTCGATTTGGACCAGAACTTCTTCGGCCTTGGAGGCAACAGCCTCAAAAGTATTCAAATGACCCTTGCCATTAACCGGTCATTCGATGTCGAACTGCAATTGAATGATGTATTTCAGAACCCAACCATCCGGCGTCTGGCCCAAATCATAGAGGCCAGGCAAAATCAAGCGCGACTCGGGATCAAGCCATTGCCCGAAGCGGACCACTACGATACATCCAGTACCCAAAAAGGTATTTGGACCGTCAGCCAGACTGAAGAGGGCACTCTTGCCTATAGCAGCCATTATTCGTTTCGAATAGACGGCGATCTCGATATCTCTGCCTTGCAAAAGGCCTTTGATACGCTGATTCTACGTTTCGAGATCCTGCGGACTTCTTTCACCATTATCCAGGGAGACCTAAGGCAGATCGTCCATCCGTCTATGTACTCCCGGATCAATATCGTAGATATCAGCAAAATCCCCGACCGGGACACGATCATCGATGATATTCTCAACAATGCCGGCGCTGAGCCGTTCCAACTGGACCAGGGCCCGCTTATCCGCCCTACGCTTGTCATTACGGATAGCAATAAATATTTGCTCCTCCTCTCCCTACACCACATCATCAGTGACGAATGGTCGCTAAATGTGATCATAAATGAATTGATCTCCTTCTACACAGCGCATCTGACCAATGGGTTACACGCCATCCGGCCCATGCAGACGCAGTTTAAAGACTACGTTGGATGGCTTAATCGCAAACTCTCCGGCGAAACGCTCAAACAGCATGAAGATTTCTGGCTGAACCGGTTTTCCACCGGCGTTCCCTTACTGGATATTCCGACAGATTTCCTAAGGCCTAAGCAGCTTACGCATGAAGGCGGCCTGATCTCCCATGCCATTTCCGGCGGTTCATTGGAGAATATAACGGAATTTTGCAAACGGAAAGAAATTACACTTTCCGTTTATTTACTCTCAGCAGTCTACCTGATACTTTATAAATATTCCGGTACCAGAGATTTAGTGATTGGGCTTCCGGTATCCGGCCGCGTCAATGAAGAACTGGAGACACAGATCGGGCCGTTCCTCAATATGGTCCTGCTGAATACTTCCATCGATACAGATCTCTCATTTGAGCAGTTCCTCCGGCATGTCAATACCGAACTCCTGAACGTATACAACTTTCAGCTATACCCCCTGGACGCGCTCGCCGGCAGGATAAATTATACCCGCGATCGCAGCCGCAACGGTCTGTTTGACATTTTAGTCGATTTTCACCTCGATCATGAGATCTTCGCTAAACCGGCGATCGACCATTTGACTATCGCCCCTCTTCTGGCCGCTCATAAATATAGTCAGTATGACCTGTCCCTGGAATTCCTGCAAACAACCCGGGATTTGGCGATCTCCGTTTCATATAATACCCGTCTGTTCAAGGCGGAATCCATCCTCAGATTCATCGCCCAATTTGAATATTTAGTCAATGACCTCTACAGGAACGATCAGCTATGCCTGAAAGAAATAGCCCTTCCCTCCTCCTCATCCGCCGCCCCATCCCCCCCCTTATCGCCCGCAGGATCTTCAACTGTCCTGGATAACGATCTTCACCCCTTACCACCGCGTGTCATCGGACAAATATACCAATATTCACAAGCCCGGCTGTTGATCGCCACCGGAGATTTGGGTTACCGGCTGGAAGATGGAACGATCTGCTTTGCCGCCCGCAAGCACGACGGTATTGAATCTACCGGCACCAACCTCAATCTCCAATTTGTGGAAGATCTCCTGAACGGGATTGACGACATCGACTGCGCAGTCATCGTCCCTTCCGTTGATGCCACTGGGCATATCTTCACCCATGCTTTTTATACCTCAGGGTCGGGCTGGATTGCAGAATCCCCAGGCAATCAATCCGAGGCGGATCTCAATCGCCTGAAAGACCTCATCCCGGCATACCTCTACCCTTCCGGATTCACAAGAGTAGAGATACTAAAAAGATCATCTGATAACCGGATCGACCTTGACTATCTTCGCACGTTGCCACAGGCAAACCGCGCCGGCTCGCTACAAGCCGCCGCCGCGGCCACCATCAGTCCTTTTATCACCCCTGGCAACCCGGACGACCAGTTGGTCCGCATCTGGAACAACATCCTCTGTCCACTCGAACCTGCCTTCGCAGACAACTTCTTTCTGGCTGGAGGGAATTCCATCAAAGCGATCCAGTTGATGACACAGATCTATAAGGAGTTGAACTGCAGGTTAACCCTGAATGATATCTTCGAACATCCCACCCTGGAACAACTGGATATCCTGCTGAAGAAACGGCATAAAGAATCGTTTAAAGCGATACCGTCCCTTCCCTCCGCCTCACGATATCCTGCATCGCACGCGCAAAGCCAGATCTGGATACTTAGCCAGTCGGATGTTGCTGCCATCACCCAGAACATGATGGATATATATCCATTGAACATCCATTACGACCTGAACCTGCTGAAATCCGCCCTGGATCTTTTACTCGAACGGCATGAGATCCTAAGGACCGTCTTCCAATTTGCGGACGGAGAACTATACCAGGTAGTCAGGCCATTGAAGGATCTCGGATTCACCGTAGGCGAGGTCCTTTTCAACAACCCTGAAACGGTTGACTCCGATGTGAATGGCTTCTTCATAGAATACGGCCGGCTGAAATTCGACCTGGTCACGGGGCCGATGGTCAGAGCCGTCATACTAAAGCCGGCCGGCTATTGTCCGACACTTGTCATTTCAACAAGCCATATTATTGGGGATGGCTTATCCGCAGACCTCCTTTTCGGAGACTTTATGGCAATATACGACCGGCTTTTGAAGGACGAACCCCAATCCCTCGCGCCGCTGAGGATCCAATACAAGGATTTTTCGGCCTGGCACAACAATATGCTCAGCGGAAAACAAAGGCAGAAATTTAAAACTTTTTGGGCGCAGACCTTAGATACGGGTAATGTTCCAAGAACAGAACTTCCCCTTGACTTCAAACGTCCGGATATCCGCGGACATAAAGGGGATGCGATCCATTTCGGTTTGGATAAGCAGCAAACCGACGCCATTTCGCTGATCAGCCGCGGGCAGCAGGCAACGGTCTTTATGTTCCACCTTGCTGTATTCAATCTCTTGCTCTGTAAAACCTTGTCGCAAAATGATATAGTGATCGGCGTTCCCGTAGGAGGCCGCCCGCATGCAGACCTGGATAACCAGGTTGGACTATATCTCAACAGTGTTCCTTTAAGGACAAAATTGAATAGGGAGGAACCCTTCGTTGCAGTCCTCCAAAAGATAAAGGTCAATCTGACCGCAGCGATGGAAATGCAGCTTTATCCTTTCGACCTGCTGATAGTCGATCTGAATATCACCAGACCTGCAAATGGCGGAAATCCGCTCTTTGACATCGTGTTCAACTGGATCGATCAGAAAGATCCACCGTCACATGTATGGCAGTCACCAAATCTGCCGCAATTTCCCCTGGACACGACGACAACGACCTCCAAACATGACCTGATGGCAACGGGAAGCGTTCAACCGGAAGCCACCCTGTTGTCCTTTGATTACGATACGGAGATCTTTCAACACCGCAGCATCGTAGAGCTTACTTCACAATACCGTGAGCTGATTCACCGTATCCTCCGAAACCCTGACGAAAATCTTAACAACTTGCTGACCAGCGAGACGGTCAGGAGTACAGATATAGCGCATTACTTTTAGATTCTAAACTCAACTCTTTAAGCAGTCACAAAATGACAGCCGGGATCAATACTCTGTTTCAACCTTCTCCCTTGCAGGAATGGATCTTGCAAAGTAATACTATCGGGAATCGCTCGTTGCTGATTACGCTGAACGGCGATCACAGCGCTGCGACAGCACAACGATTGTCCAGCATTTTACGCCGCC
>DATMLR010000358.1:0-7382 GCA_035570015.1 Puia sp. | reverse complement strand
CCTTCTACATTCGACGGTTCGCCTTCCGACAGCGCCAATTTCTTCTCCGACCGCGAGCAATATTTCCTGAAGGCGAGCGCGCCGAGGTCGAAGTTCTCGATGAACCTGGAATACGGCAAAAAACTCTGGACGGTCGGCACGCACCTGACCTATTTCGGAAGCCTGTCGACAACCGGCTTTGGCGAAACGGCTCCGCCTGCGAACGCGCCCGATCCCTACTTTCCTTACGTGACGCTGGATGCCACCGGTCAGACGGTTCCGGAGATCTTCCGTTTCAGCGGAAAGGTCACCACCGATCTCTATGCTTCGTATAACCTGACGAAGAGCGCAACCCTGACGATTGGCGTGGATAACCTGTTCAATGTCCACCCCGACAAGTCGGTGGTTCCCGGCTCGGTCAGCCTGGCGACCGGCAGCAGTTCCTGGGGGGACAGTGAATCCGGCGGCCCATTCGATGCGGTCCAAATGGGATTTGACGGCACCCGGCTTTTTGCGAAACTGATCTTTAACTTTTAACCCGTTCACCGATCCCATACCCCCATTCATCTAATTTTTAGCAAGCGCAGGGGAATCCCGAGTAGTTTTGGTCCTGTGAAAAAGGTTACCGTACAAGTCGTCATCCATATTGCGGCGTGGGCCTGCTTCCTGCTGCTGCCGCTGGTATTGTTTTACCGGCCGCGGGGGCCCGAAGCGACTTTCTTCCCGGAGCATTATTTCACGACCTCCTTTTTCGTGAATTATGCGATCATTATCTCGTTCTATTACCTCAACTCCTATGTCTTCATTCCCAAGCTGCTGGATACCAAAAAGTTCGTGGCCTATACCCTGCTGATCCTGGCGCTGCTGATCTTCTACGGCTTTGTGCCGAGGATTGAACACGCCGTCTTTGGCCCGCAGTCATTCTATTCCAATCTTTCCGCCGGCCCGGGTGGGCCCGGTCCATCCGGGCTCACCGGCACTTCCGGGGTCTCAGGCGCGTCCGGGCTCCCCGGCACTTCCGTTCTTCCCGGTTCGCTGCGGCCGCCGCGTCCGCGCAACCTGCCGCTACTGAGCCCCGGCAATCTCGTCATCTTCCTGATGGTCTTTGTCTTCAGCACAGGGGTCAGGGTGATCGAGCGATGGCTGCGCTCCGAACAGCGGACGAAAGAGATTGCAAACGAAAAGCTGCAGGCGGAGTTGTCCTTTCTGAAGGCGCAGATCAACCCCCATTTCCTGTTCAACACGCTTAACAACATATATGCCTTGGCCAGCGCGCAGTCCGACCAGACGGCTGCAGCGGTGATGAAACTGTCGAGCATTATGCGGTATGTGCTGACAGAGGCCAGGAACGACTTCGTCCCGCTGGAAAAGGAGATACTCTTCACGTCGCATTATATCGAACTTCAAAAAATGCGGGTGACAGACAAGACAAGTATCGACTTCACGATCGAGGGCAATCCGCTGGGCCGGGAGATCGCCCCGCTTCTGTTGCTGCCCTTCGTGGAGAACGCTTTTAAATACGGCGTCAGTACGCGGGAATGCTCACCGATCCATATCCTGCTGGATATAAAGGAAGAATCGTTATACTTTAGCATCAGCAACCACAAGCATTTCAATACGGCGCTCAGAATGGCCGACAATACGGGGATCGGGATCAGCAATACACGGAGGCGCCTCGATCTGCTTTATCCGGGCAGGCATGAGCTGATCATCAACGATAAGAGCTACGAATTCACTGTTCATCTAAATATTCCGGTATAATGTTGACCTGTATCGCCATTGACGACGAACCGCTCGCGCTGGAAGTCCTGAAGAAATATATCGCGAAGATCTATTTCCTCGAGCTGAAGGGTGTGTATACGGACCCTTTTGAAGCCCAGAAGGCGATGGATGCCGCGCCGGTGGACATCCTGTTCCTGGATATCCAGATGCCCGATATCAACGGCATCGAGTTCTCGCGCATCATCAACAAAAAGAATACGGCCGTGGTCTTCACTACCGCGTTCAGTGAATATGCGGTGGAAGGATTCAATGTCGATGCCATCGACTACCTGTTGAAGCCGATCGAGTACGACCGCTTCCTGAAGGCTGTTTACAAAGCCAAGGAATACGTCGATTACCTTACCAACCAGGAGTTACAGGAAGGATATATCTTCGTAAAATCCGATTACCAGATGGTCAAGGTCAACCTCAAGGAAATCCTGTACATCGAGGGTCTCGACGATTACATCAAGATCTATTTGCCGGGGAAGTCCATCCTGACACTGATGACGCTGAAGACCATCGCGCAGAAACTGCCGGCGCGGGAGTTCATCCGGGCGCATCGCTCCTATATCGTTCCCATCAGCAAGATCGAGCATATCAGTAAAAGCAAGATCAAGATCGCCGATAAGGAAATACCCATCGGCGTTAGCTACAGCGACAGCTTCTTCGCGGCCATGGAAAACAAACTGAATTGAGGGGCCCGCGCGCCTCCGGCGCGCGGGCCGTTGAGGCGGCGGCGGCAACCTTTATTCGCCAATTTTCGTATTAATATATGCCGGTTAGGTAGATGCCGGCAAGGACCAGTTTTTTCATAGTAGATTTTAAGTTAAGGTTGAGGCCACTGGTTAGTGGTTAGTTTTTTCCTAAATTGCTTGCGATTCTTCAATCGCAAGCTTTTTTTATGCAAATTTTGGACGAACTGCAAATCAAATCGGGGACCATCCCGGGTACTTCTACCGGGACGCAGTGGCTGTCCTCGCAGGGTAAAGAATTGGAATCGTTTTCGCCCGTGGACGGGAAGCGGATCGGCATCGTAACGCAGACCGACAAGGCTGCCTATGACCAGGTAGTGACGGCGGCGCAGGAGGCCTTCAAGGTTTGGCGTTCCTGGCCCGCGCCCCGTCGTGGCGAGGTCGTGCGGCAGATCGGCGGGGGGTTGCGGAGGAAGAAAGAGGCCCTGGGCCGGCTAGTCTCGTACGAAATGGGCAAAAGCCTCCAGGAAGGATACGGTGAGGTCCAGGAGATGATTGACATCTGCGATTTCGCGGTCGGCCTTTCGCGACAGCTCCACGGGCTGACGATGCATAGTGAAAGGCCGGGTCACCGGATGTACGAACAATGGCATCCGCTGGGAGTGGTCGGGATCATCTCGGCGTTCAATTTCCCCGTTGCTGTTTGGAGCTGGAACAGTATGATCGCCTGGGTTTGCGGCGATACCTGTATCTGGAAGCCGTCGGAGAAAACGCCGCTTTGCGCGGTCGCCTGTCAGCAGATCGTGGCTGAGGTTCTGGTCGCCAACCAGGTCCCTGAAGGGGTCTGCGGGCTGATCACGGGTGGCCGGGAGGTCGGTGAATGGATGACGGCGGATCCGCGCATTCCGATGATCTCCGCGACGGGCAGTACGCGGATGGGCACGGCGATCGGTCAGGCCATGGCGACGCGGCTGGGCCGGGCCCTGCTGGAGCTGGGAGGTAACAACGCGATCATCATTTCCGGGGATGCCGATCTGGATATTGCGATACCGGGAGCGGTTTTCGGGGCGGTCGGGACGGCGGGACAGCGGTGCACATCGACCCGGCGGCTCATTATTCAAGACACCATTTACGACAAGGTGAAAGATAAGCTGGTAGCCGCTTATCGGCAGCTGCGGATCGGCGATCCGCTACAGCAGAAGAACCATGTAGGACCGCTGATCGACCGGGACGCGGTCCGGGCGTATTCCAGGGCTATCGAAGCCGGAAAGCAGCAGGGCTGCCGGTTCCTCATCGACGGCAAGGTGCTGGAAGGAGACGGGTTCGAGAGTGGCTGCTATGTCACGCCGGCGATTGCAGAGGCGGAGCCGGAATACCCCATTGTGCGGGAGGAGACTTTTGCGCCGATCCTTTATTTGCTGCGCTACTCGACGCTGGATGACGCGATCGGTATTCAGAACGACGTGCCTCAGGGCCTGTCATCGTCCATTATGACGCTCAATCTCCGGGAGGCGGAGCAGTTCCTGTCGGCTGCCGGCAGCGACTGCGGGATCGCAAATGTGAATATCGGTACATCGGGAGCGGAGATCGGGGGGGCATTCGGCGGAGAAAAGGAAACGGGGGGCGGCCGGGAGAGTGGCAGTGATGCCTGGAAGGCGTATATGCGGCGGCAAACCAATACGATAAATTACTCGCATCAGCTGCCGCTGGCACAGGGGATAAAGTTCGAGATTTGAGGCAAGCTTGTAATGGATGGATGGATGGGAACTTTCAGGGACGCAGTTGACGGAAAGGTAGTCGATCCGATGGAAAAAGTTCGCAAAATGCGAATTTATGGGTCCTTCGCGTTCGGAGTTTGGATTGAGGATCAATGCTCTTGGGGAGCGGAAAGCTGCAAAAGACGGTGGAAAATTCGCATTTTGCGAACTTTTGTTTCTTTCGCGGGGAGGCGCTCGGCCACGCCGATACCGGTCGTTGCCGGATGGTACATACGGGGGGTACATACGGGGCAAAATAATCCCTCCGAATCCACGTTAAATAGAACAGATTCCAATATTTATGAACGCCGGGCTTCCTGTTTGGAGAAAATTTCCTTTTTTGTTGCTTTTCATTGCCGCCGGTATTGGCGGTAATGGCGTACAAGCCCAGGTTCGCTTCGGTATCGTCGGCGGCTTGCATTCCTCTAATATTTTGGAAACTAATAGTTTACCTGGGTGGGACACCGCGGTCAAGAAGTACCTCAGCGGCAAAAGCGGATTTGAGCTGGGGATCATCGTAGAAGTGCCGCTCGGGTCCGGTCTTTATTTCCAACCTGCCCTCACCTATATTTCGAAGGGCCGGCAGTATAGCCGCAACAATGACTCGATCGCCGCGCTCAATAACGATACGATCTACAACAAGTCCTCTGTTAGCCTGAGCTATATCGAAATCCCGCTGGATCTTACCTACAAGATCGCGCTGACCAGTAATGGCCGGAACTGCTTCTTTGTGAGCGCAGGTCCTTATGTTGCCTTTTTCAACAGCGGGAGCACAACCACCCAAAGCCTGACGAACAACCCTTCCGAGCAATTCAACAGCGAAACCGATCCGGTCACAGTGGGAAAGGCGCCGAATAGCTACAAGACCGTCGATATCGGCATAAACGGCAAAGTGGGGTTCGAGCTGGGCAATATTATGCTGAACCTTTACTACAGCCGGGGGCTGACGAACATGTATACTGCCAACTATCCCGGGACCTTTCATAATACGGTTTTTGGCGGTTCGCTCGGTATTTGGCTGACAGGTTCGAGGACGCCCCCGCCGGTCAGGAAGAAAGACACGGATAAGGATGGGATCCCCGACGCTGAAGATGCCTGTCCGCTCATTCCGGGGGTCGCGAAATATCATGGCTGCCCGGTCCCGGACACCGATCATGACGGGATCGATGACGATCACGACTCTTGCCGCACAGTGCCGGGTGTCGCACGCTATCACGGCTGTCCGATTCCCGACCGGGATGGTGACGGCGTGAACGACGAAGAGGATGCATGTCCGGACAGCGCCGGGCCGGCTTCCAATCATGGATGTCCGCTGCCTCCGCCGCCGGTGGTTGTAGTCGCGCCGCCGGTTGCACCAGTGCTGACGATCCGCGCGGAGGACAGTATAGCGATCAATTATATTGCGCACAATGTGCTGTTCACCAGCAGCAGCGCTCAGTTCAGGGATACTTCGTTCGCAGCGCTGGATACGCTGGCTGCGCGGATGCTGGCGCATCCGGAATGGCATCTGACCATCGAAGGGCATACGGATAACTCGGGTCTGCCGGGTAAGAATATGAAACTTTCGCAGGATCGTGCGGGTGCCATCAAGACCTATCTGTTAAGGAAGGGCATTCCGGAGAATCGAATTACGGCAATCGGCTATGGATCGACCCGGCCGGTTGCGGATAACCGGACGGTTGCAGGTCGGGCAACAAACCGGCGGGTAGAATTCAAATTGAGCATCGAGTTACAATAATTTTAACAACTTGATAAAACCATTCCTGTAATTTATTGGGGAGGTTGGTACCGATTTCACTATTTTGCGCGCTTATAATTTAAAAAAAACACACATGACATTGAGGAACTGGATGTTGGTCATCCTGATCGGGTGCTTGCCCCTAACGATATTTGCCCAGGGAACTTCCGCGAAAAAAGAATTACCGAAGGGCTGGCATTTGCTGGATAAGGAACAGGATGGATACTATGGGATCAGTCTCAATAAAGCATACGAATTTGTCCACCTCCATAAGCTGAAGAGCAAGACGGTCATCGTGGCGGTCATCGACTCCGGCGTGGATACGACACATGAAGACCTGAAAGGGATTCTGTGGACCAATCCGGGGGAGGTCCCGGGTAATGGGATCGATGACGATCATAACGGGTATGTGGATGACATACATGGATGGAACTTCATCGGCGGGAAGGACGGGAAAAATGTGAACGATGACTCGCAGGAGGAAGCACGAGTGTATTATATGTTTAAATCAAAATTCGATTCCACAGGCCTGGATACCGCCAGACTAAGTCCGGAGGATAAAGAGGAATATCATTGGTGGGTAAAGGCAAGGAAGACGATAATGGGTGACGGTTCGGACAACGGGATCGATCTGGGAACGCTGCACCATGTCCTGCAGGCCTGTGTCAAGAGCGACAGCATTCTTCAGCAGGCACTTGGGAAGAAGGAATATACCGGCAATGATCTTGATACCTTCCAGGTCAAGACCACGGAGGCCCGCAGCGCCAAGTCGGTCATCCTCTACCTCTTCAAGGCCAACAAGATCATGGACATGAGCAATACGCAGTTCCTCTCCGAGTTCACCGAGGAGGTCGAGTCCGAGGAAAAGAAGGAGGCCACCAAGCAGAACGCGCCCGAAGATGTCCGGCACGAGATTGTAGGAGATAATGAAGCGGATTTCAATGACCGTTATTACGGCAACAACAATATCGCAGCCGGCGACCCCATGCACGGCACGCATGTCTCGGGCATCATTGCCGCCGAGCGGAATAACGGCAAAGGGATGGATGGGATCGATGACAACGTGCGGATCATGATGATCCGTGCAGTGCCCAATGGGGATGAGCATGACAAGGATATCGCCCTGGCCATCCGGTACGCGGTGGACAACGGCGCCCGGGTCATCAATATGAGCTTTGGCAAGAACCTTTCGCCCGAGAAGCCCTGGGTAGACTCGGCGGTACAATACGCCGAGAGCAAGGGCGTGCTGCTGGTCCATGCGGCCGGCAATGATGCCGCCGACATTGATACCACCGACAATTTCCCCAACCCTCATTTCCGGAACTCAACCTATACGGCTCCTAACTTTATCACGGTCGGAGCCAGCAGCGATCCGCAGGCCGAGCCGGGCTTTTCCAGCTATACCGCTTCCTTTTCCAACTACGGGAAGGATGAGGTCGATGTGTTCGCTCC
>DATMLR010000357.1:0-6152 GCA_035570015.1 Puia sp. | reverse complement strand
AGATGCCTTTAAGACCACTGCTGCAGGGTTGCCTTTGCCGCTTGTTGGAGCCGGTGCTTTCAACGGCGCCCCCCATGTGAGCGACCAATCGGCCACCCCTTATACGGGTAATCTGGATCCGCGGATAGATATTACAATTGGAAGGTCTGGAATACCCTATCTTGATTGGGGTCTTGATCCGGGAGACGTCTGGATCCGCAGCCCGGCAGATGACGGCCATTTCAGCCCCAAAAAGAATGTCTATGCCAAAGCTGTTCAGGGCACTTTTTCCGATGCTTCCAATAACTGGGCGAACGTCGAGCTGGATGCGGTCAACGTCAATCTGATCCGTTACGCTCAAGTCCTACTCTGGGCTGCCGAGTGCGAAGTGGCTGTAAACAACAACCTGGCCCAGGCGGAAACCTATGTGAATATGGTTCGCACCAGGGCGGCGAACACGGTCTATTGGCCTCAGTTTACACACGCACATACAGGTACTGCTGATACCGCGACTGCCTTTGATGCGGGCACTTATACTTATGCAACTTCGCCGATCACGGTGAACTCGGACAAGTACGCTGTGGCTCCCTATCCCACCGGGTATTTCGCCACGGGTACCATTGCTATGCAGGCCATCATCATGGAAACCAGAATAGAGTTAGCAGAAGAAGGTCAACGTTTCTTCGATCTGCAAAGGTGGCAGCTGGTGGGTAATCCGGTCTATCCAACGCCGGGTTCCAACTTCATGACTACCACGCTCGATCTCTATTCTACAATTGAAAACCAATGGCATCCTGCCCAGTATCCATCCGGTTTGCAGTTTACGACCGGGAAATGCGAATATTTCCCGATCCCGTTGGCGCAGATCCAGTCGGAAAACGGGACAGGAGCGAAAAACCTTTTGCAGATCCCTGGTTATCAGTAAGCATTGACTTGATTAGAACTTAAAGGTAAAAATAGTGAGAGGCAGGGCTGGGAGCCCTGCCTTTTTTTCTTTGTAAACAATCTATATGAAGAGGATAAAATATAGCTATCTCATTCCGGGCTTGCTTGTTCTTATCTTCCTGCTCTATGCTTGTAGTAAGGACTTCCTGAATAAGCCGCCCATCGGGGCATTGAGCCCGCAGCTCCTCGCTAATAAGGCTGGGGTGCAGGGGCTGCTTATCGGCGCCTATCATGACCTTACCGGCGAGGGTACCGATCAGGGCGAAAATTGGGGTTCCGCGCCGGATAACTGGGTCTATGCCAGTGTGGTGGCAGATGATGCCTACAAGGGATCCACAACCGATGATCAGTCCGATCTCATTCAATACGAGCAATGGGACGCCTTACCAACGGGCTCCTATATTGCCCAAAAATGGGGGGCAATGTACGATGGGATCCAGCGCGCGAATGATGTCATCCGGACCATGCGCCTTGCTACGGGCATGAGCGCGGCCGATACAACGGAATTCAAAGCGGAAGCCTTGTTCCTCCGTGCGTTCTTCCATTTCGAGCTGCGGAAGATATTCTGGTATCCACCTTTTGTGGACGAAACGATCACGTACAACAATAACAATTATAATGTGCCTAATAACGTCGGCAGTATCTATATAGAAATATGGCCCCGGATCGAAGCCGATCTGGAGTATGCTGTCGCAAATTTGCCGACCACGCAGCCCAATGCGGGGCAGGCGAACAAGTATGCTGCCGAGGCTTTTCTCGCCAAGGCATACTTGTATCAGGGGAAATATGATTCTGCTTTGACCTTGTTGAATGATCTGATCGCCAATGGGGTTACAGCGAAGGGCATGGCCTACGGGTTGCAAGCCAACTATGCGCAGAACTTCAATCCCAATCCGGCCGCCAAGAATTCTTCGGAATCCATCTTTGCCGTACAGGAGTCGGTCAACGATGGCTCGGGGCCTGCGGGCGGGATATCTTATGGGGACAACCTGAACTTCCCTTACGGCGGCGGTCCCGGCGCTTGTTGCGGGTTTGATAATCCTACTCAGGATTTGGCTAATGCGTTCAAGACGGATGCAAACGGCCTGCCATTTCCGGATGGTTCCTGGCAGAGTGCTCCGGATGTGAGCGATCAGTCCGCTACCCCCTGGACGGGTAATTTGGACCCGCGGATCGATATTACTATGGGCAGGGCTGGAGTTCCTTACCTGGACTGGGGTCCTGATCCGGGAGACTCCTGGATCCGAAGCCCGGCGGATGACGGTCACTTCGTCCCGAAAAAGAATGTCTATGCCAAATCGGTTCAGGGCACCTATTCCGATGCTTCCAGCAACTGGGCGAATGTCCAGCTTGATGCAGTCAACGTCAACCTGATCCGCTACGCACAAGTCTTACTCTGGGCCGCCGAGTGCGAAGTAATCGTGAACGGCAACCTGGCAAAGGCGGAAACCTATGTGAATATGGTCCGGAACCGTGCAGCCAATCCGGTCGGTTGGGTGTATATCGATACGGCTTTCAATGCTAGTTCGTACACCTATCCGGGCGGAACGGTCCCGGCGGATAGTTACAAAGTGGCGCCTTATCCGGCTGGGTATTTTACGGACGGTGTCACCGCCATGAAGGCCATCATCACGGAAACCAGATTGGAACTGGCGGAAGAAGGTCAACGCTTTTTTGATCTGCAACGGTGGCAACTGGTGGGTAATCCGATGTTTCCCATGCCTGGTTCCAATTACATGACTACCACCCTTGACACTTATGCGCAAGAAGAAAGCTATATACATCCGGCAGTATATCCCCCCGGGCTGCGGTTTATCACCGGGAAGTGCGAATATTATCCGATCCCGTTGCAGCAGATCCAGTCGGAAAACGGTACAGGTGCAAAAAACCTTATCCAGATCCCGGGATATCAGTAAAAATTCACCGGACGAATTGGTCCCGAATTTTTTTTTATCCTTTTTTTTAATGAAATTTCTCCCATGATTGCATGTAAAACGTGGGTAATGCGCTGTATTGTCGGATGCGGCATGATTTACCTGGGGGCCTGTACCAACCGTCCTACCCTGTTCCAGAAAATCAGCTCCGATCATTCCGGCATTCACTTTTCCAACCTGATCGTCGAGAACGACTCTATCAACCCGATGGACCTGACTAATATTTACAATGGCGGAGGTGTAGGCATCGGTGACTTTGACCGGGATGGGCGGCCGGACATCTATTTCGCGGGCAACCTGGTATCGAACAAGCTTTATCTGAACCGCGGCGATTTTACCTTCGAGGATATCACGGACCGGGCGGGTGTAGGCGGGCAAGGGGAGTGGTGCCGCGGCGTGGCGGTGGTAGATATCAACAATGACGGCTGGCCGGATATCTATGTCTGTGCTACGATCCTCAATGATCCGAACCGGCGGAGGAACCTGCTGTATATTAATCAGGGTTTGGACAAGGACGGGATTCCGCACTTTAAGGAGATGGCAAAGGAATATGGCCTTGGAGATACATTGTTTTCGACGATGGCTGAATTCTTCGATTATGACAAGGATGGCGATCTGGATATGTACCTCACGGTGAATGATATTCCGCCGCATACCAACGCGGCGTATTTCCGGCCGATCGTTACGGACGGCAGCTTTCGCAGTACCGGCCATCTTTACCGGAATGACTGGAATGACTCGCTGAAACATCCGGTATTCCATGATGTATCCAAAGAGGCGGGGATCACGATCGAGGGTTATGGGCATGACGCGACGGTTGCAGACGTCAATGGGGATGGCTGGCCTGACATCTATGTCAGCAATGATTTTGTGGGAAACGATATCCTCTACATCAACAATCGCGACGGTACGTTTACGGATAAGGTACGATCGTATTTCAAGCACACGTCTGCGAATTCCATGGGGCAGGATATCGAGGACATGAACAATGACGGACTCCCGGATTTTGTCGTGATGGATATGGATCCACCGGATAATTACCGGAAGAAGATGTTCATGGCGCCGAACAATTACCGGTATTATCAGCAAACAGAATATTTCGGGTACGAGTATCAATATCCCCGCAATACGCTGCAGCTTAACCAGGGGCCGCGGGTCGGCGCCGGGGATTCAACGGGCGATCCGGTGTTTAGCGATATCAGCTATTATGCCGGGATCGAGGCGACGGACTGGAGCTGGACGCCGCTGGTCGCGGATTTTGACAATGACGGGTACCGGGATATTATCGCGACGAACGGATATCCCAGGGATGTGAATGACCATGATTTTATCATGTTCCGGAATGAGGCCTCGCAACTGGCGAGCAAGCAGCGGATACTGGATCAGATCCCGCGGGTGAAGATCCATAGTTTTGCTTTCAGGAATAACCATGATCTTACGTTTACCGACGCTTCGGAGGAATGGGGGCTGATGACGCCGGGGTATTCTAACGGTGCTGCCTATGTGGACCTGGATGGAGATGGCGATCTCGATCTTGTCGTCAACAATATCGACGATGAGGCGCATATCTACCGGAATATGGCCATGGAGCATGATCCGGAAACCAAGCATTATCTGAATGTGAGTTTTCTGGGCGATACGCTGAACAAGGGCGGATTCGGGGCCCGGGTCGAGCTGCATTATGGCGGCGGGCAGCAGCAGGCCTATGAGAATACACCCTATCGGGGCTATTTGTCAACGATCCAGGATATTGCCCATTTCGGGCTGGGGAAGCTTACAGTGGTCGACACGGTGCTGGTCAAGTGGCCGGATGGGAAAATGCAGCAGTGGCTGGGGGTTACTGCCAATCAAGTTCTGGTGGCGGATCATCGGAATGCGAAGCTGCCCTATTCCGTGGTGAGGCCGGCGATTGCCGCGGGTGCGCTGTTCAGGTATATTACGGATTCGATCGGGCTGCACTACAAACAGGAGCAGCGCGACTATATCGACTTCAACATACAGAAAATGCTACCCCATAAATTTTCGCAATACGGGCCGTCGATCGCGGTGGGCGATGTGGATGGGAATGGGTTGGATGATATGGTGGTCGGCGGGGCGGAGGGGCACAGCGCCCAGCTATTCCTGCAGCAGCCGGGTGGACGATTTATTCAAAAAGCGTTGCGGACCGATACGGCAAACAAGACGGCGGATGATCTGCAGGTATTGTTATTCGATGCGGATGGGGATGGAGATCTCGATCTGTATATTGCTGCCGGCGGGTATGCCGAACACAGCAACAGCCCGGCTTACCGGGACAGGTTATATATCAACGATGGGAAAGGCAATTTCACGCTGGATTCGCTGGCGTTGCCGGACAATTTCACGAGTAAATTTTGTGTCCGGGCGGCGGACTACAATCACGACGGGAAGCTGGATCTGTTTATATCCGGCCGCGTGGACCCGGAACATTATCCAAGGGCGGTCAGCAGCTTTATTTACCGGAATGACAGTCGTGACGGGAAGGTGAAGTTTACGGATGTTACGGCGACGGTAGCACCCGATCTGCAGCATATCGGCATGGTCTGCGATGCGATCTGGACGGATTTCGACAATGATGGCTGGCCCGATCTGGTGTTAGCAGGAGAATGGATGCCGGTGACTTTTCTGAAGAATGAGAAGGGGGTCTTTAAGAATATTACGGCGACGTCGGGGATCGGTGAGCACAAGGGATGGTGGAACAGCATCATTGCCGGTGATTTCGACAAGGATGGCCGGATGGACTATATTGTCGGCAACCTGGGTATGAACTCGTTCTATCGCGCGGATGCGGAACATCCGGTCAGAGTTTACGGCGGGGATTTCGATAACAACGGGATCTATGACATGATACCATCACTCTATTTGCCGGATCAGAAGGGGAAGTTGCAGGAGTTCCCGGCGGAGTCGAGGGATGATTTGCTCAAACAGATCACCGCCATGCGAAAGAAGTTCCCGGATTATAAGAGTTATGCCGTGGCCACGATGGACAAGGTGCTGACATCGGAGGAGCGGAAGAAGGCGCTGGTGCTGGAGGCGAATGATTTCCGGAGCGTCCTGTTGAGGAACGAGGGGAATGGGCAATTCAGTATTCATCCGCTGCCGATGCCCGCGCAGCTGTCGGTGATCAATGGGATGGTGGTGGATGATTTCGATGGTGATGGCCAGCTGGATGTGCTGCTAAGCGGAAATGACTTTGGGGTGGAGCCGGTGGTAGGCCGGTCGGATGCGTTGAATGGGCTGCTGCTTAAGGGCGATGGGAAAGGTGGGTTCGAGGCG
>DATMLR010000356.1:0-6839 GCA_035570015.1 Puia sp. | reverse complement strand
CGGGCGAACCGGAGAGCACTCCGCAGCTGATACAAATAACCTTACCAAACTCTGCATAGATCGCCGCCCGGCCGTAGAGCTCTTCCGCTGTCACGGGCGCCTTATCGCGGTTTATACTATCCGCCTTGTGACGCCACAATTCCTGCCAGTCCTCGGAAAGATCGGCGAAAGCCGGATACTGCGACACCGTTTCGATGTCCAGAAAGAGAATGTTATGCAGCGGATAGGGCGACATGATGAAACCGGTCCCTTGTGACCATAACCTAAAGATACTGATCTCCCTTGTTCCGTCTCACTTCCGCTACATATTCTTTGATCTCCTGCTCCTTTTCCCGTTTGCAGATCATCAGCACATCCGGCGTGTCGACGACGATGAAATTGTCGAGCCCCTGAAGCAGAAGCAGTTTGTCATTTGGCGCGTGGACCATACAGCGGGCCGCATCGATCACGATCACGTTGTCGCCGGCAACGGCGTTTTCCAGCTCATCCTTCTCCAGGTTCTCGTAGGCGCTGTTCCAGGTACCCAGATCGCTCCAGCCGAAAGAGGAAGGGATCACATACACGTTGTCCGCCTTCTCCATGATCCCGAAGTCGATGGAGATCGTGGTACATAGCGGATAGATGTGCTCGAGCGCCTTCTTTTCCGCGGGCGTGTTGAACTTCTCTTTCTCCGAGCTGAACACATCAAACATCTCGGGCAGGTATTTCTCAAACGCCGCGATGATCGTCTTCACCTGCCAGACGAAAATCCCCGCGTTCCAAAGGAAATCGCCGCTCGCCAGGAAAGTCTTGGCCAGCTCCAGGTTGGGTTTTTCGGTAAAGGTCTTTACTTTATACACGTTATCCGACACCGAGTGCTGCTCGTACTGGATATAACCATAGCCGGTATTCGGGTAGGTGGGTTTGATCCCCAGCGTGATGAATGCGCTGTGTTTGTTTACAAAATCGAGCGACTCCAGGCAGACCTTTGTAAAGGCCGTCTTATCGAGGATCAGGTGGTCCGCCGGCGCCACGATGAGCGAAGCCTTGGGGTCCATCTGCTGCAGCTTGAAAGAGATATAGGCGATACAGGGGGCAGTATTCTTGCGGGAAGGTTCGCCGAGGATATTCTCTACCGGCAGGTCCGGTAATTGTTCGCGCACGATCTCGACATATTCCTGCGAAGTGACGACAAAGATGTTTTTTCGGGGGATAAAAGTGGCGAACCGCTCATAAGTCCATTGGATCAGGGTCTTACCGGTATTCAGGATATCGAGAAATTGCTTCGGGAAATCCTGACGGCTCATGGGCCAGAAGCGGCTGCCGATCCCTCCTGCCATGATGACGACATAACTATGTTTATTCATATAATGCCTTCTCGGATTAAGTTATTTAGGTCGACAAACCCAAGATATTGGGTCCCGTTGATCACCACTAGGCGCGTGATATCATGGGTCCGCATCAGGTCGAGTGCTTCGACGGCAAGCGCTTCCGCATCGATCGTTTTCGGGCTTCTGGTCATGATATCGCCGGCCGTCGTCGCTTCATTCATCCCCTTGTGCTCCAGCATCCGGCGGAGATCGCCATCGGTGATGACCCCGAGTAGCGTTCCCGATCCATCGGTTACCGCCGTTGCCCCCAACCTTTTCGAAGTGATCTCCATGATCACATCCCGGAGCGGAGTGGTCGTGCTTACGTGCGGTTTCTCATTATGGATATACAGCTCCCCGACCCGCATGTACAGCTTTTTCCCCAGCGTCCCGCCGGGATGGAACCGCGCAAAATCCTCGCTGCCGAAACCGCGCATTTCCATTAGCGCAACCGCGAGTGCGTCGCCGAGGACCATTTGAACGGTGGTGCTGCTGGTAGGGGCCAGATTATTCAAACAGGCCTCCTGCGCCACGAAGGCATTCAAAACAAGATCGGATTGCCGGGCCAGACCGGACCCGGGATTTCCCGTCATCCCGATCAGCGGGTTGCCAAAACCCCGGATGAAGGAAAGCAGCATTTTGATCTCGGGGCTTTCCCCGCTTTTGCTGAGCAGCATCACCACATCATGTTCCTGGATCATCCCCAGATCGCCGTGGATGGCGTCGGCCGCATGAAGAAAAGCGGCGGGGGTCCCGGTGGAGTTGAGGGTGGCGACGATCTTCTGCGCCACGATGGCGCTCTTCCCGATCCCGCCGACGACGACCCTGCCTTTGGAGGCCAAGATCAGTTCCACCGCCTTCTCGAACTGGTCGTCGAGAAGCTCTTCCAGGGCGGCGACGGATGCAGCTTCCTTTCTGATGGTACTTCGGCCTATCCCGATAATATTTTTAGCCCCGCTCATAGATTGAAAAATTCGACGTGCAAAACTACAGCACTCCTTCACCTTTTGCAGCGGTATTTATATCTTTTATAGAATTTTCTCGCCCGCAGCACTGCAAGATGCTGACTTGTAACATTATAAAGGCTGATTTGTTTGAAAAAACACATTAATTTTTTTTGCATGTTTTTATGACGTACCTTAATTTTAACACAAACCGCTAGGACCGTGGGGCGATTTTTCGTACTTTCGCCGACCTCCGTTCAATGTGTTTTGACCCCTCTGGCCGAAAACTCCATTTTGGCTTTATTCGACCAAGCAACCCGTGAGAAAGAAAATTTTTGAGCATGGCAACAACCGAAACAAAAAAAATAGCCACAAGAAAAACCAAGGCCGTTAGTAGCAAGACTGAAAAGACTGCACCAAAACAATCCAGCACACTTCTAGAGCATCTGCAGGAACAATTTGGCTTCGATTCTTTCAAAGACAGCCAGGATGCGATCATCCAAAGCGTATTGGCAGGTAAAGATACTTTTGTCATCATGCCGACCGGCGGCGGCAAAAGCCTTTGCTACCAATTGCCCGCCATCATCAGCGAAGGCGTCGCGATCATCGTCAGTCCCCTGATCGCCCTGATGAAAAACCAGGTCGATCTCGTCCGAAGCTACAGCAGCAAGGACAGTGTCGCGCATTTCCTTAACTCCACGCTGAATAAGAAGCAGGTCCGTGAAGTGCACGAAGACCTCCTGAACGGTCATACGAAAATGTTGTATGTCGCCCCGGAAACGCTGACAAAGCAGGAGAACATGGAATTCTTCAGCGACCTGAAGATCTCCTTTTTTGCCGTGGATGAAGCGCACTGTATCTCTGAGTGGGGGCACGACTTCCGCCCGGAATACCGCCGCCTCCGGGAAATGATGGACCAGATCAACCCCAGTATCCCCGTGATCGCCCTGACCGCCACCGCGACGCCGAAGGTCAAAAGCGATATCGTCAAGAACCTCGGCCTTCGGGACCCGAATATTTTCATTTCTTCTTTCAACCGGCCGAACCTCTACTATGAGATCCAGCCCAAGATCAAGAAAGACCAGACGATCAAGAGCATCGTCCGCTATATCGTCCAACAAAAAGGGAAAAGCGGCATCATCTACACCCTCAACCGGAAGACCACCGAGGAGTTGGCCGATATGCTCGTCGCCAACGGCATTAAGGCCGTGGCCTATCACGCGGGGCTGGACAGCAAGCTCCGGGCGGAACGCCAGGATCTGTTCCTGAACGAAGATACGCAGGTGATCGTGGCCACCATCGCATTCGGAATGGGTATCGACAAACCGGACATCCGGTTCGTAATCCATTTTAATATTCCCAAGTCGATCGAGAACTACTACCAGGAGACCGGCCGCGCGGGCCGGGACGGGCTGGAAGGCAACTGTATCCTGTATTATTCCCATAAGGATGTCGCCAAGCTGGAGCACCTGATGAAGGACAAACCGCTTAGTGAGAGAGAGGTGGGCGCGCAGCTGATCAACGAAATGGTCGGCTATGCCGAAACAGGCGTCTGCCGGCGCAAGGTGCTCATGAGTTATTTCGGGGAGGACTACCAGGCGGAGAACTGCGGGGAATGCGATAACTGCCGCCATCCGAAAGAATGGATCGAAGTGAAGGACAAAGCCGTCAAGGTGCTGAAGACGATTCGTGCGCTTGACGAACGCTTCGCTACCGGCTATGTGATCAATATCCTTCTGGGCCGGCTCACGCCGCAGATCCAGATGTTCCGCCATGAAGGGATTGCCGAATTCGGCATCGGAAAGGAAGACCCGGAGCACTTCTGGAATTCTCTCATGCGCCAGCTGCTCCTCGAGGACCTGCTGACAAAAGATATCGAAGAATATGGGGTGCTGAAGATTACCAAGAAGGGCGAGGACTACCTGAAAAAACCCCGCTCTTTCAAAATCGTGCTCAATAATCTCTTCGAAGAAGCCAACGCTGACGATGAAGAAGAAGGGGCGGAGAACACGGGCACCGGCACCACGGACCAGCGCTTGTTTGAGTTGCTTAAGGAGGTGCGCCAGAAGGAATCCAAGAAAAAAAGCTTGCCGCCCTTTGTCATCTTCCTCGAGACTTCGCTCCAGGATATGGCTACCCTTTACCCGACCTCCACCGTCGAGCTTGAAAAATGTTCGGGTGTCAGCAAAGGGAAGGCCCTCCGTTACGGGAAACCTTTTATTGAGTTGATCGCTAAGTACGTCGAAGAGAACGATATCGAAAAGCCCGACGACTTCATCATGAAGAGCGTGGTGAATAAGAGCGTCAACAAAGTCTATATCATCCAGCAGGTCGACAAAAAAATCCCGCTGGAGATGATCGCGAAGAATAAAGACCTCCGGCTTGATGCGTTGCTTGAAGACATGGAAACGATCGCGGCCAGCGGTACCAAGCTCAACCTCAACTATGCTGTCGACGAAATGCTCGATGAATATGAGCAGGATGAGATTATCGACTACTTTAAGAATTGTGAGACGAGCAGCTTGCAGGTGGCGCAGCAGGAGCTTGCTGAGGGCGATTTTACCTGGGAGCAGCTCAAGATCATGCGGATCAAGTTCCTGAGTGAGTATGGGATGTAGGCGGCGCGCGGCCTCGGCCTCCGGCCCGGCGAAAAGTTGTACCTTTATTTAAATTTTTGCGGCCATGAACTACGTAATCTTTGCCATCGTTTCCTGGGTCGTTACTACCATCCTTATCGCCATTGTTGGCAAGAAGTCGCTTTTGAAGGTTTTTGGAATGCCAAAAATTAAATTCCTAAAGGCTGATTGGCGCGCGTACCTTTTTACTGCGATGGTTTTGGGGGCAGCTATCTCGATTGGGATAACGTACCTCATCAAGGCATTTGCTGAGGGAAATCGCCCGGCTTAACGATGGAAAAAAGGGGTTTCGAGGGCAACAAAACCGTTGATTAGCAAGTTATAAGAACGGCAAAAAAGATTTCCAATTTACCGTGGGATGTTTTATTTTTGCCTCCCCAAACAGGGATGGTGCGGTAGCTCAGTCGGTAGAGCAAAGGACTGAAAATCCTTGTGTCGGCGGTTCGATCCCGCCCCACACCACCAGCAAAGGTCGCAGCGATGCGGCCTTTTTTGTGCCCACCCTTTGTCCTTATTGTTTAAATTTGTACAAATAATAGTATTTATGAGGACCGCCCTTATTGACAAGCAAATCAATACCTACCTGGGCCAGCTAAACCCAAAAGAAAAGCAGGCTGTCCTAAGCGTTGTCAGGACCTTTGTAGAGAACAAACAAGATGATGGCTTTAATGAGGATAAAGAATTTATTGCGGAACTGGACCGTCGAACTGCCGAATATGAAAGTGGCAAGGCCAAGGTCTTAACCTTAGATCAATTGGAAGCCAGGGCCAGAAAGTCATATAAAGCCAAGGCCAAAAAATGACCTACAAATGTGAATTTCACTCAGAGGTGGAAAATGTCTATAACAAAGCCTATGAGTGGTATGAACCCCAAAAGATAAATTCGTTTTTCCCCGCTGATGGCGCCCTGGTCTTATGGGTCACAAGACCAGTAATAGGAGCATAAGAGAATTTTGGATTAATTAGGGCTTAAATGATTGAACAATTCCGGCTATCTTTTCCATCAATTCTGCCGAATGGACTTTTACTTCCAATTTGGTATCACTCCGTATTTTGATATATCCACCGTCTTCCGTAAATTCCTTTTCCAAATGCCGCAGTTGCCACATCAACTTGTATTTAATTTTCTCCGCTAACAGTGAAAGCATTTGAACTTTAATTTGATCCAGCTCAGACATTTGCATTGAGGGGCTATCAAATTCTTCAAAGTATATTTTCAATTCATTCATCCTACAATTTACTTAATTCCCTGTCCTTAAAAGGGCGGAATCTTATCCCGTTTCTGAGCTTTTGTTTATTTTCTGTCTTAGGTATATATAGGCCTGAGCCGCTGCCCGATCCTTATGAAAGAACTTCGCAATAAGATTGTTATGTATAGTCGTTGTCCGTCTTATGGCAGAAAACAAACCTAAAGCCAATTCGATCAAGACGAAATAAAGGTCAAAAAAAGGCGTAAAATAAAGATTTTAACAACTAATTAGTTGGATTTTTAGAAAAGTCTATATTTGTTGCGCGAATTACAGGTAGCGGATTATCACGAAGGTCCCAAAAGGGAAACCTTGTACGGTGGAGCAGACATGTGGATTTTTGGAAAGACAATAAAAGGACAGGAAGTATATATAAAGATTACGCTTGGATTTGCAGGAGCACAGGTCATTTGTATTTCATTTCATGTTGCAGAACATCCTATGAAATCTTCAAAAAAATAGGTTATGAAAAGTCCCTTTACTGGTGGTGTCGCCGAAATGAAAAAGGAGCCAAGGGTGCTAGTGTCTCGACCCCTTATAACCTGGACAGTTTTCTAAAGGTAGTTTAGTGGTTTTTCATTTTCAAAAGGGACCGGATTAATATTTTTGAACACGTGGTTCGGGGTTTGCCTTTGCAAGGCGCCATGGCGTCTTTTTTCGTTGT
>DATMLR010000355.1:0-11444 GCA_035570015.1 Puia sp. | reverse complement strand
CCAATATGCAGGGCTATGGCAACACCGCCCAGGCGGCGGCTTTGGCCCAAAAGTTACAGGATCCCGCCGAAGTCGCGAAGTTCAAGGCCATGACCCCGGCCCAAAAAATGGCCTATCTCCAGGCCAATGACGTCGATCCGATGAAAGCTGCTGCACCGCTTCCCCCGGCCAATAACGCGGTGGCGGATGCGCAGACCAAGCAGCAGAAAATGCAGCAGGACCTCAACAACTATGAGGCAGGTCAATATACCGGGACCCTCGAAGGGTTGCTAAGCGGGGCGCAGCCGGCGTCGGCGTCGGACGCCCAGCAAAAGCTACAGGCCATGACTAACGCTTATAACGGGCTGCTAGCCTTCTACAAACGCACGGACAGCCCATTTGCGTCGGCGCTGATTCTGGCCAATTACGGCTACACCGGTGGTGCGGACCAGGACAAGAACGTCACGGGATTTTCAGCCGGCCAGGTCCTGATCATGGAACAGGTCGGGCAGCTGGAAACGTACCTGAACCGGATCTACCAGTACGGGGCGCAAGCCGCGAAGTCACCCGGAGGCCACTGATCGGTCCCCCTACTTCTTCGGATTGAGGGGCGGCGGGCTCATTTCCTTCAGCATTCCTTCCAACTGCTGCATGATGCCGCCGGCGGTCTGCTGATCCCGTTGGAAAGCATTCCCGGCGCTTTCGCCCAGCGAATTGTAATAAGCTATCTGCTGGCGGCAGTCCCGGATGGTAGCATTTGCGATAATGGTCGCCGTCTTCGTATCGCCGGCCATCAGGAACGCATTGGCGTATTGGAGAGAGGTGATATTCTCCATGTTCTGGGCCGACACCAACCCATAAGGCAGGGTCGACGGTGCGATCATCCTGTAGCCGTAATTCAATACCTTGAGGGCGCTATCCTTTCTCCCGTCCTGTGCCAACGCAGCTCCGAGCATGGCATAAGCACCGCGGATCGACAACAACTCCCGCCGGCCGTTCTCGTCGAAGTAGACGTTGGGCTTTTCGCCGCCGCCAAACTTGAATTTGGTCGTCAGGGCGGTATACATATTGTCTATATCGATGCCGCCATTACGGTTCTCCTGGCGGATGGGCGTCAGCCGATAGGCGAGGCCGTCGTTGACGACATAGTTCTCCAGCCCCAGGTTATAAGGTGGATAGGTAAAGTAGATCGGACGCTTCCAATTGTTGGCGGCGATGATATTGAGCTCCGCCCAATCATTCTTGTACATATCATTGCCGGCGAAGGCAAAGCTGATCCGGTCCGGGATCGAGGCGCTATCGGCAGGCGACACCGTCCCATTGCGTAGGACCGTCGCCCGGTCGACCGGGAGGTAAAAATTCTTGGTGGGGAAATAGTTGATTTCATCGCCGTTCTGTGTCTGTAGTCGCGTGCTATCATTTCCCATAAAGGCCATCGCGGCCTGCAGGTTCATCGAACTGTCTTTGGGGAAGGGTCCCTTGTCGTAATAGGGGATAACATTCCGGGTATCACCCACATATTTATTATGCGGCCAGCTGAACGGAAGCGGGTCGCTTTCATTTACCTTCTCCTGCAACTGATCGATCATCCAATCCGTTCCGAGCAGCGTAGTGATAACGACCCGGATATCGGGGCGCATGTTCTCCACTTCCTGGGCATACCAGAGCGGATAGGTATCGTTGTCGGCGCTGGAGAACAAAATGGCTTGCGGTGCGCAGGAATTCAGGTGATCGTTTGCGATGTCCCTTGCCAAAGTCTTCTGGTGGCGGTCATGAGCGGTCCATTCCTGGCTAGCCATCAGGAGAGGTACCCCCGCGAGACAAAGAACTGTCGCCAGGATCGCCGGGCGGATGCCTTTGAGCCGTTTGCTCAACAAATCGGCAACAAACAGCACTCCCAATCCAATGTAAATAGAGAAGGCATAGAAGGAGCCCACCAGCGAGTAGTCCCGTTCACGGGGTTGCGGGCCTGCCTGGTTCAAGTACAGGATGATTGCGATACCGGTAAAGAAGTAGAGCAGAAAGACGACCAGCGCGTCGCTCTTACGCCGATTCCACTGGTAAAAAAGCCCGCCGAGCCCCAGCAGGAAGGGCAGGAAGAACAAGGTCGCATGCGCTTTGTTTTGTTTCAGGGAATCCGGCAGCATGCTCTGGTCGCCCAGTCGCAAATTGTCGATCGGTCCGATCCCTGAGATCCAGTTCCCGTCCCTGGGATTGCTTGTGCCTTGGAGGTCGTTCTGCCGGCCGACGAAGTTCCACATAAAGTACCGCCAATACATCCAATTGAACTGGTAACCGAAAAGCCAATTCAGGTTGTCCATCGCGGACGGCGGCTCGGTCCCGTCGATCCCAAGATAATTCTTATAATAGTCCACATGACCCTGTTGATTGTCGACGTCCCAGATGCGGGGGAACCAATGAATATCATTGGGGTCATAGTCAGGGACCAGTTTTTTGCCGACTACATCATACTTGCCATCATGGAGGTCCTTATCGTAGATGTTGCCATTTTCTTTGTATCCGGTCGGGCGGGCGGTAAAATCCGCGCCCCGGAGGACCGGCCATTCGCCATATTGGTCCCGGTTCAGATAGGCCACGAGGTCGATGGGGTTGTTGACCCTTTGCATATTGATGGCCGGACCGGCATTCGCCCGGATCATAATGACGGCATAGGAAGAATAGCCGATCAGGATAAACGCGAAGCTATAGATCGCCAGTTCGAGCGTGTGCTTGCCTTTCCGGACGGCCCAGCGCAACCCGAGGATAATGAGCGCCGCCAGCAACACGATGAAAAAGAAGGCTCCGGAGTTGAACGGAAGATTCAGGTCGTTGACGAACATCAGCTCAAACCAACCCATCACTTTGATACTGTATTGGATGACCAGGATCTGAACGACCCCTGTGAGCACGCATGCGAACAGGAAGGCAAAGAACATACCCCAACGGGAATAGTTAAACCGCTTGAAATAATACGTCATGACGACGGCGGGAATGGCGAGCAAGCTGAGGAGGTGTACCCCAATCGATAACCCGACTACATAGGCGATGAAGATGATCCAGCGGTCCGCCCGCGGCTGATCCGCCTGTTCTTCCCATTTCCCGATCGCCCAGAAGGCCATGGAGATGAAAAGCGGGGAAACGCCGAAGACGATGCCTTCCACGGCGGAAAACCAGAATGAATCGGAGAAGGTGAAGGCGAGCGCCCCTACTGCGCCGGCGCCGATGATGGCGATGGTCTTTTCAAGGCTGACCGGCTCGCCGTTCGTTACCAGCAGCTTTTTTGCCAGGCGGGTGATGGTCCAGAAAAGGAACAGGATGGTGAACCCGCTGCTCATCGCAGAAAGCAGGTTGACCTGTACGGCCGCATGCGGATCACCCACGGCCGCATTGATATTCCCGCCGAAAAGTATAATAAACAGCCGGCCCAGCAGGATAAAAAGCGGGGCTCCGGGCGGATGGGATATCTCCAGCCGGTATGCGCAGGGAATGAACTCGCCGCAGTCCCAGAAGCTGGCGGTGGCTTCACGCGTGAGAATAAAGACAGTGCAGGCGATCGCGCAGACGATCCAGCCCGAGAGATTGTTAATCTTTTTGAAATTCATGCGGCGAAAATTACGAAAGATATGGTAGATGCCAACGATGTTAACATGTTGTTAGAAAATCGGATACGCGGCGCAGGCGGTTGAGCGCAGGACCGTATATTTACAAAAAACGCTGTCTCCCATGCTCAGACCTCTACTGGTGCTGCTTCTGGCCGGAATCCTGCTGCCCCGGCCCGTCTATCCGCAATATCGCACCGACAAAAAGCTGGAGGCGCGGTTGCGTGTGCTGACGGATACCTTTCATGGGGTTGCAGGGGTCTATGTGCTGAATCTCAGGACCGGCCGGGAAGCCGCGATCAACGCCGATACGGTTTTTCCGACAGCCAGTATTGTGAAGATACCTATTCTGATCGGCATTTTCGACAAGATCGTCGAGGGTGCTTATACCTATCATCAAGCGCTCGTTTATCGAGATTCCCTTGCCCGAAAAGGCTCAGGGCTGATGCAGTTCTTCAAGGACAGCACCCCTACCGACCTTCAGACGGCGGTCACACTGATGATCACGCACAGCGACAACAGTGCGGCGGTCTGGTGCGAAAAGTTGGCCGGCGGCGGGGCGACGATCAATGCGTGGTTGTCGGCTCGCGGATTTGCAGAGACCCGGGTGAATTCGCGGACGCAGGGACGTGAGCGGGAGCGGGAACTATATGGGTGGGGGCAGACGACGCCACGGGAAATGGCCCGATTGGTGACGATGATCCGGAACCAGGAGGCAGTGAGCCCGGCGGCCAGTCAGACAATGTACCGGATCATGACCCATGTATTCTGGGACGAGTATGCGCTCTCGCAAATTCCGCCCTACGTGCAGGCGGCTTCCAAACAGGGGATGGTGGATGACTCGCGCTCGGAGGTGGTGCTGGTGAATGCCCCGCACGGGGATTATGTGTTTTATGTTGCGACAAAGAACAATAAGGACCAGCGGTGGGTACCGGATAATGAGGCGTGGCAGCTGGCGCGGCGGGTGAGCACGATGCTGTGGGGATATTACGAGCCGGGGGATAGATGGAATTCAGCGGAGAGGATTGAATAAATCGTAATTTTAAGGATATGGACAGCTTATGACGAAGATCAGGATCATTGTTCTTGCGGTGTTGTTCTGCGGATGCTCGCATCACAGGACACTGCCGGAGTCATTGACATCCATCTTTTCCGATCGCCTGCGCCGGATCGATTCCGCTGCGATCCTGGATTCTCTTCACGTCCGGTGGAATATCCCTGTAACCCAAAAGATGGGCAGGATCTTCGACGATTCGATCTATATGCGGGAGTATTCCAGGGTCAAGTCGCAGCTGGCGGGGGCGCTGTCATTGGGGGACCGGGATAGTATCGCCTTTTACAAATATGAGATCCACTACATGGAACAGGAGATCGATTCGATTGGTCATAGTATCGGGCTGGGCGATTCAACGCGCCGTTACGGGACGGTGGTAGGCTGCTCCTTTTATATCAGAAAGAACAATAAATTAAAGATGGATAGTACGATTGTATTCATCGACACGACCAGCATGATCCGGTTCACCGACTTTATCGATTCGGCGTTGCGTCGAACGGTCAAAATGCTGCAGGCGCCATGAAAAAATTGATAATATTACAGGACATTTACCTGACATGAACCCTGAAGAAGAAAAAACCTGGCGGGCGATCCAAGCGAAGGACAGGCAGGTTTTTGAGCGCTACTATAAAGAACACCTTAAATACTTCTTCCTGGCTGCCTTCCAATACCTCAGAGATACGGGGCGCGCGCAGGAAGTGGTCAACGACATTTTTGTGCGTCTCTGGCAGGACGCGGACAATATCCTCATCCGATCCTCTCTTCGGTCTTATCTGTATCGGGCAGTGGTGAACACTTGTCTCAATGAACTCGACAAAAACAAGCGGGACCGGAAGCAGCAGGAGGAGGTTAGCCGCCAGATCGATCCGGCGGTAGAATGGAAGGAAATGGAGGACAATGAGTTAAAGTTACGGCTGTATAAGGCGATTGACCGCTTACCGGAGCAATGCCGGAAGGTGTTCCGGATGAGCCGCTTCGAGCAGCTGAAACAGCAGGAGATTGCCGACCGGCTGGGAATCTCCATCAAAACAGTCAAGAATCATATTACGCATGCCTTAAAGCTGCTTCAAAAGGTGTTGGATGAATGGCACTAGGACTATAGGTTGATTTTTTTGTCATATAGCTGAAGAAATGGATACAGATACTAACAATAATGAGCTTCCCTGGGCGCTGATCATAGCGGCGTTGCAGGGAGAACTGACTTCGGAGGACAAGCTCCAGTTAGAAGCCTGGCTGGCAATATCAGCAGCTAACCGGGCACAATTCGAGCGGTTGGAGCAGGTCTGGAAGGAAGGGGTGGCGGACTACCCCCGGTACCTGGAGGTGGATGAAACCCGGGCCTGGAGCGAAGTGCAGGCGCGGCTGGACCCGGGCGCCGCCCCCCGGATGAGAGTGGTCCCACGAGCGGGCATGGTCGCCCGTATTGGGCGTTGGCGATGGGCCGTAGCGGCGGCGGTGCTGCTGTTGATCGTGGGCGGGGTGGAGATCTGGCAGAGGGCGCCGAACGGGGAGGGAGCCCGGTATGAGACTACGGCCGGTGAGCAACGATCGATTACACTGGCTGATGGTACGACGGTGGCGATGGAGCCGCAAACGAAGATACTGGTGAGCGGCGCCCGGATGGTGCTGCTGCTTGGTGGGAAAGCAGGATTTGACGTCACCCATCATAATGACAAACCCTTTGAGGTCGTTATGGATGGCGCGAGTATCCGGGATATCGGAACAAATTTTGTTGCGTTCAAAACGACGGATAGTATCGGTGTCGAAGTGACGGACGGTAAGGTGGCCTTCACAAACAGGGTGACCGGAGAGACCCGGGAACTGGCAGCCGGCGGGACCTTATCGATGCTGATGTCTCCGGGCCATCGGGGAGAAATGCAGACCGCTGAGTTGCGATTCGACAACGCACGGTTGACGTCAGTGATCACGGCGATGCAGACACGATTTGGGAAAAAGATCAGGCTGACAGACACGGCCCTTGGCAACAAGAGATTGACGGTCCACCTGGACGGGGAAACTTTCGATGATGCGGTGAAGGTCATCTGCGCTTCCCTGAACCTTGAAAGCCAGGCGGATAGTACCGGATATATTCTGAAGAACCGTTAGGATGAGTGATCGTCCGCAGGTGATCGTCCCATGAAATTGACCCCGACAACTGCATATCGGATCGAACGGTACAGACAGGCTTTGGCCTTGCTGTTTATTGTTACGTCCTGCCTCCCACCTTCAGTTTTCGCACAGGATCAGCGGCCGCCTGGTCTGGTCACCGTCACAGTGGTGAACCGGCCGTTCCCCGAAGCATTATCGATCATCGAGACAAAAATTCCATACAAGTTTGCCTATAGCAGTGAGCTGGCGCGGGCCCAAAAGAATATTTCGATCACCGCGGCCGGGATGCCGCTGGCCGACTTCCTCGGCCAATTATTTCAAGGCACTTCTCTCACGTGGCAAATCATCGGCGACCAGATCGTCCTGCAAAGCCCCGCCCCGTTGCCGAGGGTGACGCTAAGCGGTTATATCCGGGATGCCCGGACCGGTGAATCGCTCGTGGGTGCAAGCGTATATCTGCCGGGACAGGCGACGGGGGTGCTTTCCAATTCATATGGATTCTTTTCCATCACGGTGGGGGCCGCCGACAGTCTCGCGGTAGAGGTTTCGTATGTCGGTTACCGGCCCTCCCTCCGAAGGATAAACATGCAGGGCGATCAGGCAATATCCTTTCCGCTGGAGCATAGCGCCGAGCAGGAAGAGATCGGCAAACTGGTCGTCGCGAAGGACCGGCGGGAGGAGAATGTAACAAAGAACCAGGCTGCGCTCGTGGACCTGACGAAAGATATGATTGAAGCAGCGCCTTCCGTGAGCGGCAGCGGGGATGTGATCGGTTCGATGGGGATGCTGCCGGGCGTACAGGCCGGGATCGACGGGACGACGGGCTATTTTGTAAGAGGCGGCAGTGCCGGGCAGAACCTGATCTTGCTGGACGATGCAACGCTGTACAACCCCAGTCATATTTTTGGGCTGGTCGGCATCTTCAACCCGCCAACCGTCAAATATGCCAGCCTGCTGAAAGGAGGGTTCCCGGCCTCCTATGGCGACCATCTCAGCTCGGTACTGGATGTAGTAATGAAAGACGGAAGCAATCAGCAGACCGGCGGGAGCGTGCAATTGGGAACAATTTCTTCCGCGGCTACCCTTTACGGGCCATTGCAGACCGGACAGTCGTCCTACCTGATCTCCGCTCGCCGGAGCACGACGGAAATCCTGCTGAAGCCGTTGCTGGACAGCAACTATTTTTCGAACTACTATTTCTATGATGTGAATGCAAAGCTCAATTTCCAGCTGACGCCGAAAGACCGGCTGCTGCTGAGTTTTTACACGGGGCGGGATAACAATACTTATTCCAATGACACCGCCAGCGTTGGCGGGATTGACTATTCGATGCACTACGGCAACACCGCTCTGACGGTACGCTGGAACCATCAGTATTCGGGGAAGTTGTTCGGGCATTCGGTGGTGGAATACGACAAATACCATCAGTTCCTTTCGGCTGCCCAGCTGGGTTATTTCGCGCAGCTGTATTCCGGTATTCAGGACATCGATGCAAAATCGGAGCTGAACTGGTATCTTTCGCCCGCGCATACGCTGACCGGCGGGGCCGACTATCTCTACGAGACGGTCACCCCGGCTTCCTTGTCGGGGCAGGCTGATTCATCAAAATCCATCGTGCCGTCCGGCATCCCGCAGCGGAGCTCGGGCAGAGTAGCCCTTTATGCGGGCGATGAGATGAAACTGGGCAGCCGGTGGCAGTTGTACACCGGGATCCGGACGTCCATGTACGACGGGCTTGGCGCACATTATTCCGCGGTCGAACCGCGGGTTTCGGCCCTCTATCTGATCAATCCCACGACCAGTATTAAGGTCTCCTATGCGAACATGCATCAATACATTCACCTTGTGCAAAGCTATAATGCAGGCTTCCCCGCAGAGATCTGGATCAATAGCAGTGCGGCGGTGCGGCCGGAGAGCTCGCAGGAGGTGACAGCGGGGCTCTTTAAAAACTTCGCGGCGAATGTCTTCCAGACCAGCATAGAATTTTATTATAAGCAGATGGGCAACCAGCTGTTATTTGGGGGAACGGACAGCGCGGCGATCGACAATCAGATCGAGAAGGAGCTGATCTTCGGGAAGGGATGGAGTTATGGCGCTGAACTGTTCATCCGCAAAAACCGGGGGCGGTGGACGGGATGGCTTGCGTATACATTGGCATATGCTTATGAGCAGTTCGATTCGTTGAATGAAGGTCAGAGCTTTCCGTTTGCGTATGACCGGCGGAACATGGTGGACCTGTCGACGGCCTATGCGATCACCGGGCATTGGAAGGTCGCCGCGAATTTTCTCGTGGCGAGCGGCCGGGCATTTTCGTTGAGTCCCGATTCGTCTTTTATCCTGAATCCGGGTCCGGGACGCGATCCACTTTATGACAATCCGGGCCGCGGTCTCGGGCGAAACCGGAATCAGCGACACGTTGGATCCTGGTATGTTGTGCAAAACAACTACCGGCTAAGTCCGTATAACCGGCTGGACTTCGAAGTGACCTATACAAAGACGAAGATGACTGGCGAACGAAGGTGGGAAACGGAGTGGATCTTTTCGGTCTACAATGTCTATGCGCGGCCCAATAACTCCCTGGTATACAGGACGCTCGACCCGACAAAGGGTACGGTAGTCGCGAAACAGCTACCTCTTATTCCTGTTATTCCGAGTGTTACGTATATATTAAAATTCTGATTTAATTGGGCTGAAAAAGATGGGTTTTGATTAGGACCAAGGGGACCTTTTTTTGTCTTTTATATGTACCCCGGGTTATTCGGAACTCAATTTGATACTCATGAAAAATTCATTCGGAAAGAAAGTTAAGTTGCTGATCCTTCTCCTGGCCACCGGCCTGTTTGCTTTTATCTCTTGTAATAAATCCACCAGTTCGTCTGCCCGTACCGGGACCGGTCATTTGGAAGTCCGGTTGACGGACGATCCCGCTACATATGACGCTGTATATATCGACATCCAGCAAGTCGAAGTAAACGTTTCATCGGATACCGGCACTTCCACAGGGTGGCAGCCGGTACCGTTGCTGCGTCCGGGGATATACAATTTGCTTGATTTCCGGAATGGGATCGACACGGTGCTGGCTGCTGCTGACCTGCCCGCGGGAACGCTGTCGCAGATGCGGTTGATCCTCGGCGATAGCAACTCAGTGGTGGTGAACGGCCAATCCTATCCTTTGAAAACACCCTCCGCGCAGGAGTCCGGGTTAAAGTTCAATATCCATGCGACGCTGACCCCGGGGATCGAATACCGGCTGTGGATCGACTTCGACGCCGGCCATTCGATCGTGGCAACTGGAAGCGGGAAATATATTTTGAAGCCGGTGATCCGGACCTATTCGGCGGCGATCGGCGGAAGTATCGAAGGCTATGTGCTTCCAGGCGCGGCCCATCCCGAGGTCTTCGCGATCCAGGGGACGGATACGCTGCTGGCCTTGCCGGATTCAACGAATGGCTATTACTTTTTCGGCGGGGTGGCTGCCGGTTCCTGGAACCTGTTATTCCATGCGCAGGATACTTTATATGTCGATACAACCGCGAGTGTAACGGTGAGCACCGGTGCAGTGACCGATGTCGATTCCGTGATCTTGCGACAAAGATAATTTACCTATGAATTCCGTACTTCCGGAAATAAGAGCCTTCTTTTTATCTCCCGAAGCCCCTTCAATCCGATGCTATGAAACAACTGATCCCGATCCTAATTCTATTGGCGGGCCTGCTTCCCAAGTCAGGCCTTTGCCAGTTAAACAACGGCGGTCTGTACGCGAACTTTGGCGTTGACGCGGACACCCGGAGTAACTGGATGAAATACGGGCTGGTCACCGGCGCGGTCTCTTCCGATGACTGGTTTGCGCCCTCCGGCACAGGCTACAATGTCATCGACACGACGAATGCCGCGACCTATCTGGCGCTGCTTCAAGCCGGCAAAAATTTCACCTTCAACAAGCGGATGTCGGCGCTGTTGTATGCCAAGCTGGGTGGGAAGCTGTGGCTGGATGCGGTCTATGGACGGGATTACGAAGCGGCCGCCCTGGACAAGGATACAACGACATTTACGATGGCCGCCAAGAACGGCGACAATCCCGGCACATGGACAGGTGGGGTTTCGAATGTTCCGGACAAGAATGATCTCGTGGATGTCTATGCGCATATGCGGAGGGATGGGTTGACGGTGCATGATTCCCTCTGGCTGTTCACCGGGGTATCAACTTTCGGAACCCGGGGATCGAGCTATTTCGACGTGGAATTGTATAAGAATAACTTCTCTTATAACGGTGCCGCCGGAACGTTTACGACCGCAGGTACCGATGCCGGCCATACGCAATGGCTGTTCGATGCGGCAGGCAATATCATTCAAACCGGTGATCTGATCATCGCGGTGGATTTTACGCCGGGCTCGGTCCCGGTGGTGGATATCCGGATCTGGGTGAGCCAGACGACCTTAAGCACGGTGACCCCGGCCTATTTCAACTTCACGGGCAGTTTTAACGGGGCGACAGCTTCGCCTTCGTACGGCTATGCGTCGATCGTCTCCAAGACGGGGACCACTTCCTGGGGAGCCGGAATTTCGAATTACTCCACGAACGCGACCCTCGATACGACGTATGCGACTCCCTGGGGGACAGGCGCCCCTTCCGGCGGCGCTGACTGGTCCGCACAATACTTGAGCCAGCAATTCATTGAAGTGGGGTTGAACCTGACCCGGAT
>DATMLR010000354.1:0-2758 GCA_035570015.1 Puia sp. | reverse complement strand
CATGTTTTCGGAACCAATTTTGTTTACGACCAGGAGCTGCTGAAGGGGAAGACGACGACCTACGATATGCAGACCATTCGCAATAAGACATTGGAAGAAGTCCTCAAAGGCGTCTTGTACCCTGACGGGCTGGTCTTTCTTTATATCAAACGGAACTATTACACGATCGTTCCAAAAGAACGGGTGCGCGAGCAATGGAACCCGGCAACGGTCGCCCCGGATTCGGCCGTCAATATGACCAATACCGTCGCACCCGCCGTCAGCACCAGGACCACGCTGATCGGGGGCCAGGTTACCGACAAGGCAGGGAATCCCGTCCGAAATGTAACGGTGGCCGTCCGGGGTGAGGGCATTAGCGTATCTGCCAACGAAGAAGGACGATTCGGAATTCGGGTGCCCGATCGAAAGGATGTATTTCTCGTCTTCTCCTCAATCGGCTTCGAGCCGCAGGAAGTACCGGTCAAAAGCGCGAATGTGATCAACGTAGTGATGAACCAGTCTTCTGTCAGCCTGCAGGAGGTCGTCGTCGTGGGATATGGCGCAGAGAAAAAAGAAGACCTCACGGGCGCGATCTCGACGGTGAAGACTGAGGAACTGAACGAGAACCACTCCAGCACCGCCGTATCCGACATGCTGGCCGGCAGATTGCCCGGTCTCTTCGTCCAGAAATCAGATGGAACGGTCGGAACCGGCTCGGATCTGAAGATAAGAGGTCTAAGTACTTTTAATAACTCCAATCCGCTCATCGTCGTCGACGGCATTCCCGATCGCACCATCGACGACCTCAACCCAACAGATATCGAAGCCATTTCCATCCTGAAAGACGCATCGGCGATTGCCGTCTATGGCGCAAGGGCGGCCAACGGCGTTATCCTCATCACCACTCGAAAGGGCAAGTCCGGCAAGCCCGAGATCAGCTTTAGCAGCACGCTGATCAGCCAGTCGCCCACGTTCATGTACAAAAAGCTGAATTCTTTCGAGTACGCCACCTTACAGAACGAAGCCTTTAACAATGAGTCCTCCTACAACCCCGCGTTTGGTGAGGGTTTTACCCCGGCCCAGCTGAACCTTTACCAGAGCGGTACCGACCCGAACCAGTATCCGAACACCAACTGGATCAAGACGCTCTCGGCGTCGCACCTTCTGCAATCCAGCTACAACCTGTCCGCTTCCGGCGGTGCCGAGAATATCCGGTATTTCATCTCCGCCGGATATGTGACCAACGGCGGCTTTGTGCCCGTCGAATATTACAAGCGCTGGAACCTCCGGAGTAATCTGGAGGCGAATATTACCCACAACCTGAAGGTCAACCTGAATCTCGGCGGGGTCTTCAGCACTACCAATGGCGGAGGGATATACGGCCTGGACTATGTGTTCGAGCAGGCTTTGATCACGCCGCCCATTAGGGTCAATCAATTCACCAACGGTGACTACGCCTATGTCCCGGAACAACGCGGAAACGCCTATGTCGAGGGTCGTGGGCTGACGGGGTTCAGCACGACCTGGAACAATACCCTCAACACGACGATGAACTTGCAATGGGATATCCCCTGGATCAAGGGGTTAAGTGTGGTCGGCACGGGCGCTTATGATAAGGGGTACGTTTTCGGAAAAGATTTTGCCAAACCTTATGACCAATATGCGGTCGACAGCTTTAATAATTATACCCTGATTCCATCCTATCCCGCTGCCCCCTATCTCAACGAGAATTTCACCCAATCGGCCTCGCTGACACTGGAAGGTTCGTTGCGCTATGCGACGGCATTCAAGGCAAACCATATTTCAGCGCTGGCACTGTATACGCAAACCAAGGCGACGACCGACCTGTTAGCCGCCGGCCGCCAGAACTTCACGTCGGCCTCGCTGCCGCAGCTTAGCCTGGGCGATCCTACGCAAGAGTCCAACAGCGGGAGCGGCACCTTGTCCACCCGCCAGGGGGTCGTCGGCCGGCTCACCTATGACTACGATTCCCGCTACCTGCTCGAATTCAGCTTTCGCGATGATGGATCGGATATCTTCCCACCGGGACACCGGTTTGGATTCTTTCCTGCTATCTCGGGCGGCTGGGTGATCTCCAAAGAACCGTTCTTTAAGATCAATAACCTGGACTTCCTCAAGCTCAGGGGTTCATGGGGCGAGCTCGGCAATGACCAGGTAGCGCCGTATCAGTTCCTGAACACCTATTCGCTGATCGGGTCCCCATCCACGGGTGGAGGATATACCTTCGGGGGTCCCAACCCGGTTTTCTTTCAGACGCTGCAACCCGGAGTGCTGGCCAATCCCAATTTTACCTGGGAACGGGCGGTGATGACCAATGTAGGGATTGAAGCACACTTCAAACAAGACCTGATTACGCTGGAAGCCGACTATTTTCACAAACGTACGAAGGACATCCTTGCCCCACCCAACCTGCAGGTGCCGGGTGTGATCGGCGCGACCCTCCCGGACTTCAACGACGGAATCGTCGACAATAGCGGCTTCGAGATCGCTATCGGGCACCACCATCGTATCGGCAAGGTAGCTTACTATGTCGATGGGAATATTAGCTACAACCACAATAAGATCGTTTCCTACCCCGAATCCCAGAGCATTCCCGCGTGGCAGAAGATCACCGGGACATCGGTCGGCGGTTTCTTCAATAGCCCGATCCCGCAGTATGTCCCTTCCGGCCCTTACTTGGGTTATAAATCCGCCGGACTATACCAGACCAACCAGGATGTGACCTCCGGGCCAACACCGTTATACTCCACCGCGGCGC
>DATMLR010000353.1:0-16567 GCA_035570015.1 Puia sp. | reverse complement strand
CATATTAATTCCCGGGAACTCAGGCAGGAAATAAATTCCATCTTAACCTTCTCTACCATTAGCGTCCTTATTTCCACTACCCTTGTAGGCAGTTTGTTGTACTTCCTTTGTCGCATTTTCCAACAACCCGTTGAATTTATCCATTGCCTTTTATTTGGTGCCCTCATTTCCCCGACAGATCCCATCGCGGTTCTTGGCATTTTGAGACACGCAAAAATCCCCTCCTCCCTGGAAGTTAAAATATCGGGCGAATCCCTCTTTAATGATGGCGTTGGAATCGTCGTGTTTCTCTGTATTTACCAGGTGGCCGAAGCAGGCATCGGCCACCTATCCGCCACAAACGTCTTGCTCCTCTTTCTGAGACAGGCCGGCGGGGGCCTTCTCCTCGGCGCAGTGCTTGGTTACACCGGCTTCCTTCTGCTCAGGACCATCGATTATTATCAGGTAGAGGTAATGATTACCCTTGCCCTCGTCATGGGCGGATATCTGCTCGCCGACAAGCTTGAGGTCAGCGGCCCGCTTGCCATGGTCGTAGCTGGAATCATCACGGGCAACAAAACCCGTATCACAGCCATGAGCGACACATCGCGAGACTATGTAGACAAATTCTGGGGGTTGGTTGATAACCTGCTCAATGCCATTCTCTTCCTACTGATCGGCCTCGAAATGCTCGTCATCCCCTTCAGCCCCTCTCTTCTCGGGCTGGGCTTGGCCTCGATCCTCATCGTCCTGCTTGCCCGCTACGTATCCGTCTCCTTGCCAATTAGCCTCTTGAAATACAACACTTGCTTTGAAAAAAATGCGATCGGCATTCTAACCTGGGGCGGACTCCGGGGTGGACTCTCCGTAGCCCTTGCGCTTTCCGTCCCTGCCAATATGCATCGCGACCTTTTCGTTGTCATTACCTACATTATCGTGCTCTTTTCAATCATCGTGCAGGGCCTCACCATTGGTAGATTTGCCAGAAAAGTAAAAACATAACCCTAGAATCATTTGTGGTGTAGGACCATACAGACTTAAAGATTATATAAATACCAACGCGGCTCACGGATTTGCCCGAATATATTCGTAAATTAGCCATGGTGGAAAAACTATTCAATAATATTTTAGTACCAGTTGATCTTTCAGCAGCCACACTCGGCGTGGTTGAAAAAGCCGTTGATATGGCTATGGAATATGGCTGCTCTCTTTATCTTTTGCACGTCAGCCCCGTCAACTGGTTCCCGATGCCCAGAATGTCGGCTGACGGCGTTATCGAGGAGATAGAACGCTCCAACAGATGTGAGCTCGTCTCCCAAATGATCGGTCTGGCTAACCATGTAAAAGAATTGTCCGATGGCGCAGTAAAGATTGATTATAGCCTGCAAAGGGGGAAATGGGATCAACAGATCATTGACATGGTCAACTACGGTGGAATCGATCTCGTCCTTATCGGTCAAAGTGAAGGGGCCGGCGGCCGAAAGACGATGTCCCTAAACCCCGACAAAATAGCCGCTCTTACCGATGTCCCGGTGATCACCTTGCCCTGCGGAAGACGACTCACTCGCCTGCTTCGATCCTGATACCGGTAACCGATTTTCTGCCTTTACGAAGGTTGGCTTACGGCGCATATTTCGCCTCCAGGAACGGGGCCTCACTCCAGTTATTGGGAGTAGCAGCCGGCAAAAAAAAAGAGAAAACCCAACAATTTCTTAAAAAATCGTACCAACTCGTCCATGAAAGCACTCCTGTACTCGTTGAGATGGCGGTTACCGGTGCTAATAATTTGGCAAAGGCGATAAGCGATTTAGCAAACGAAAAAGGTACGGATCTTGTCCTGGTGAATCCCATAAAACAGACAAACTTGCCAGGCCTTCTGTTTTTATTGCCCAATGAAACTATCCGAAAATATAGCGCTTCCCCGGTCCTCGCCGTCAATTCCATCTAGGTTGGGTGAGTGGCCGCGAGTTCGAGATATCCAACCCCGAGACAATATTGCATTAGAATGGCATTAGAATTCTCAACAAGGGCCCGGATGGCCTGGCGCGTATGGATCGCTATGTCTACCTTTGCAACCAAGGGCATCCGTCCGCCGATGCGCTTCCGAAAAGGAGCCCGACGCATCGGTCCGTTATCAATACAATGTTCGAAATGCTCAAAAAAGCGATACCACTGGGAAGAACTCTTTTTGAAAAGATCGGTAGAGAAAAAGTAAAGCAGAATCTCTTGCAAGCCCTGCCCTTTTTAGTTGGTTCCGTCATCACAGGTCTTATCGCCGTAGTCTATACCCGGCTTTTTGCCCTCGCCGAGGACGGGACGATTTATATCTATCACCACTACGCGTATCTCTTTTTCCTGATCACTCCTTGTTGCTTCGTTCTTTCCTGGTGGTTGGTAAAAAGATTTTCCCCATACGCCCGCGGAAGCGGCATTCCCCAGGTGATGGCTGCCATTGAATTGAGTTCGCCGCGTTCTTCTTTCATGGTAAATCGGCTCCTAAGCATAAAAGTTATTCTTGTAAAGATACTTTCAAGTCTCGTGATGGTATTCGGTGGCGGCATCATCGGCCGGGAAGGACCTACTATCCAGATCGCGGGATCAGTGTTCTGGAAGATCAATCAATGGCTTCCTGCCTGGTGGCCCAGAATCTCCAAAAAGAACATGATCATGACGGGAGCCGCTGCTGGTTTGGCGGCGGCTTTTAACACGCCCTTAGGAGGTATTGTATTTGCGGTGGAAGAATTGACCAAAACACATATCAGCTTTTTTAAAACCGCACTCTTCACGGCAATTATCATTGCCGGCCTCACGGCGCAGGCCTTCCTGGGGCCGTATTTGTATCTGGGATATCCCGATGTCAGCCATCTTTCCGGCTTTATTTTCCTTCCTGTTGTCCTGGCAGCCATCCTTTGCGGCTTGACCGGGAGCGCCATTTCCAAATTGATGTTGGGCTTATTCCGTTGGAAAAGAACCTTTAAGGCGAATTATAAGCACCTGGCCTACCTGGTCGTTTGCGCATTGATCATTGCTTTTTTGGCTGTGTTTGTGACGGAAGGTATGTTTGGTTCGGGGAAAGAGTTGATCACAAGCGTCTTGTTTACCAATGAAAAATATTCCCCTTGGTATATAGCCCTATTGCGCATAGTAGGGCCTGTGCTGTCCTTCACTAGCGGGGCAGCGGGGGGTGTATTTGCACCTGCCCTTGCCGCCGGAGCAAGCGTGGGCTCGCTGCTCGCCGGATGGTTTCATCTTTCCGCCACCGACACCAATATCCTGGTGTTGTCGGGCATGGTGGGATTTTTAACCGGTGTAACAAGAACTCCTTTTACCTCCGCAATCCTGGTGCTGGAAATGACCGACAGGCATAATGTCATTTTTTACCTGATGCTGGCGGGCATGGCCGCGAGCCTGGCTGCCCTGGTGATCGACAAACACTCTTTTTACGATCATCTAAGAACGCAGTATTTTCATGACCTCACCCACGCCGAAAATGCCGCCCAAAAGGTGAAAGATGATCAGGCAATAAGACGTGAAATACCGCCGCAAGGGAACTTTCTATAAATCCGTTCGTTTTAGTTGCTTTTATACGGTTCGACATCCAATACCTGTATCTTCGAATCCCGTTTCAGTAGATCGCTGAGGTGCCGGAAACCCGAGAAGCCTGAGATTCCGCTTTCCGTGTACGGGTTCACCACGATCATATCGGCCATGATCAACTCGGCGTAAGACAGCGCCGCTTTGGCAGGGTGGCGATGGGTAGAGGCCGAGTATTCGATCGGATGATGCAATTTCTCCCGCAGTTGATGATAAGCTATCGAAAAGACATGGGGCAGGAGGCCGTCTTTTTGGCCGGCATTTTCCCCGATGGCCAGCAGGTGGACCTGTGCCTTGTATTTTTTTGCGAGTAGGACCGCCCATTCGAGTTTTCTTTCCGGTAGAAAGTTCCGGATGGGAAGGACGATGACCCTTGTCCTGTTGTCGATCGAGCCTGGCTTGACCGTCAGAACGGGACAGTTGCTTTTTTTAGCTACCGCATCCGGTGAGATTTGCCGGGAAAAAAACCACCGGCGGTGATTATTTTGTTTGCCGAAAATGATTAGATCGGGGGATAGCATGGCGGCACATTCGATGATCGTTTGCTGAACCGAGTATCCCCGAAGAACGTTGGTTTTTACCCGGATATTCGGATTGGCTTGCTCAATGTCGTATTTCAACTGGTGCAGATCTCGTTCCACCACCCAGGCCCTGAACTGGGTCGATGCCTTCCGGCCGGGCCTGACAACGTGCAACAAGTAGATAACGGCCTCGTCTGACCCTGCCAGCCCAATCGCCTTGTTTACCGCCGTATCCGTATTCAATGAAAAGTCTACGGGGATAAGTATTCTGTTAAATGCAACCGCCATGGTATCTCTTTACACTCAAAGTAGACCGAAGAGATTAACGGGTAATTAAAGTCGGATTAGAATTGGATTAGAGTGCATGATTGGCGGGGCAATTCTTTGATAGTTAGGGAATTCGTGGCTAATATTGCCAAAGAATGGCGGATGAAAGAAACATATTGATCGTCGAGGACGAAAAGAAGATTGCCGATACGTTGAAAATGGGCCTGATGGAAAATGGCTTTTGCGTCGAGGTAGCCTATGATGGCAAGATCGGCTATCAACTCCTAACATCCAGGAGCTTCGACCTTGTCATCCTGGATATTAATCTTCCGGGGATGAATGGCTATGATCTTTGCAAGGCTATCCGCTACCGTAACAAAAACATGCTGGTGATCATGCTTACTTCAATGAGCTCCCTTGATAACAAGATAGAAGGGTATGATGCCGGAGCCGACGATTACCTCGTGAAGCCCTTTGAATTCCGTGAGCTCCTGCTGAAGATCCGGGCCTTGCTGAAACATACGCCCGGACAAGATATGCCGGTTGGCAATATACTTCGGGCTGCCGATCTTGAAATGAACCTCGATACCAAAGAAGTGCAGCGGGGCGGCAAAAAGCTAAAGCTGACAGCCAAGGAATTCCAGCTGCTGGAATACCTGATGCGCAACAAAAACAGGGTCGTATCGAGGGCCGATCTGGCCATCAATGTCTGGGATGTCGATTTCAACACCAACACCAATGTCATCGATGTCTATATCAGCTATGTCCGCAATAAGGTGGATAGGGACTTTGACCAAAGGCTGATCCAAACCCATGTCGGCATGGGTTATATCTTAAAAACACACGGAAGCTGATGCCCGTCAAGATACGCATAACACTGCTGTTCACCTTACTGGCGTGGGGTATCCTGACCCTCGTATGTACTTCCGTTTATTACTTCTCTTATACGAACCGGATCAAGGATATCCAAACCCGCCTGGCCAATCGCGCGATCACAACGGGCCGTCTCCTGGGTCAGGGCGGCGTTTTTGATCAGGCGCTCATCCGGAAAATAGACTCCTCTACGTCAGTGGCGATGAAAGATAAAGTAGTGGAAGCGTATGATGCATTTGATAATAGGATCTACTGGTATAGCGACAATACTGCCGATACGATCCGGACCAACCGACCTGTCATTGATCGGGCCAGGGTCGAAAAGGCGCCGGTCTATTTCAAACAGGGGGCCAAGGATGCGATCGCCTTTTATTACCGGGACGAGAATTCCAGTTTTGTTATCATGGCCGCCGCTTACGATGAGGCGGGCAATGAAAAGCTGCGGCATCTCCGGCTGGTGCTCACACTCAGCTTTGTCGGTGGTATTCTTATTTCGGTCATTGGCGGCTATTTATTTTCGATCAGCCTTCTGCGGCCGCTGCGCCGGATCTCCGATGATGTCAAGGAAATTTCGGCGCGCAATCTCGCCCGCCGGATCCGTTCAACCCGCGCCAATGCCAAAGACGATTGGTTCTATTTATCGGACACGTTGAATCAATTGCTGAACCGGCTACAGGAGAGCTTTGAGATCCAGGGAAGATTTATAGCCAACGCATCTCACGAACTGTCCACGCCCTTGACTTCGATGTCCAGCCAATTGGAAGTGGCACTCCAACGAGGCCGGAGCGTGGAGGAATACCGGCACGTGATCCAATCGGTTTACCAGGATGTGCTGCATCTAAGCAAATTGACACAGACCCTGCTCGAATTTGCACGAGCTTCCGGTACTGCTGCCGGGTTGGAGATTGACCTGATCCGAATAGACGAGATTCTGCTTCGGCTCCCCGGAGAAATTTCAAAGACCAACGACCTGTTCATCGTCACGCTCGAATTCGACCAGCTTCCCGAGGCGGAAGAGGCACTGCTTGTCTTCGGCAATGAGGAACTGCTCTTTACCGCTATTAAGAATATCGTATCTAACGCATGCAAATATTCGGAAGATCACCATGCGACCGTACGACTCAGCGTTCAGGGAGGTGAGATCCGCGTCAGCATCGAAGACCGGGGCCGGGGGATCAGTGAGGAAGAGTGGGAAAACATCTTTCAGCCTTTTTACCGGACTGAAGAAGGGCATACGATTCCCGGTTTCGGGCTGGGGTTGTCGCTGGCGAGACGGATCATCCAGCTGCATAAAGGCTGGATCGATGTCGATTCTGTTGTAGGGAAAGGATCGGTCTTCAATGTGCGGCTGCCGACGGCCGGGAATCTCAAATAGAGGGCCGGGGCGCACGGTGGTGGCCAATTCTAATGGAATTCTAATGCAAATTTAAGCCCCCGTTAATACGGCAGCCCAATCTTAGTGCCTCTAACTTCTCTAAACAACCAAATCAAAAAGTATGCGTATCAAAGACATGGCATTGGTCGGTTTCGTACCGGTTATGCTATTTTCCTGCGTGAGCAGCAAAAAATTCAAAGCCTTGCAATCAAAGTACGACAGTCTGGACCGGGCGTACGCCGCGGTGCAAAATGACCTAAAAAATTGTAACAGCAAAACGGCCGATCTCACCCGGGCTAAATCCAATTGTGATGCGCAGGTCGCGTCGTTGGACAAGCAGATTGCGTTCCTGAAGGACAACAATACTCAGGCGTTGAAGCAGCTGGAAGATATGTCGGTTATTTCCAGTGCGCAGGCGCAGAGCATCCGGCAGTCGCTGGCGAACCTGGGTGCCAAGGATGCCTATATCCAGACACTGCAGCAGGCGATGGCGCATAAGGACTCGCTCAATATGGCGCTGGTGCAGAACCTGAAAGGGGCGATCGGCGACCTGAACGATAAGGACATCAATATCAAGGTTGACAAGGATGTGGTATATATCGATATTTCGGACAAGCTGCTGTTCAATACCGGAAAATACAATGTGACGCCGCAGGCGCAGGAGGTTTTAGGGAAGGTGGCGACTGTTCTGAAAGCACAGCCGAATATCGAATTCATGGTGGAAGGGCATACGGACAATGTGCCTTACCGGCACGGGGAACTGCTGGACAACTGGGATCTCAGCGTCAAGCGGGCGACGGCAGTGATCCGCATTTTGCAGAACAAGTATGGGATGGAGCCGGCGAAAATGGCGGCGGCGGGTCGCGGGGAGTATCTGCCGGTGTCGGACAATGGTACTATGGAAGGCAGGCGGTTGAATCGCCGGACGCGGATCGTGATCCTGCCGCAGCTGGATCAATTCTTTAAGTTGTTAGAGCATAAATAAATTTCTAGGGTTTGGTGTGGTGATTGATCCGTATCCAGGGGTTTAGTTTAGCCCCGGCTGGGCGCCGGGGCTTTTTTATAAAGCGCGGCGCCCTTTCTGGCGCCGCGCAATTTCAGCGTGTAAACGCGATTATCAATTGACGAGGTACATCCGGGTGGCGGAGTTGACGTATTCAGTCGGATCGAAGGCGCTATCGAAGGTATCGCTCATGGCATCCAGCTTAACGCCGAGCGCCTGTACTTTTAACCCAATTTCCAGGTCGTTCTTATATTTAAATACGAGATCGTTGTACCTGGAAATGATGCCTCGGATGTCAAAGGTCAGCTCGCCGAAGCGGAGCTTTAGGGACTGTACATCCATCAGTTCGTAATAGATCGGTTGTTTCCAGTTTTTCGTGTCCGCCGCCTTCCGGTTGGTAACCAGGGCCGAGGCATTTTTCCGTAATTCCGTTAGGAACTGATACCGTTGTTCGGCGTCGGTCTGTTTTGCGAAGCGACGTGCGTACTCCTCTTTCGATACTTTTAGTAAACCAAGGTTTTGATTGAGGATCGTGTCATAATGGATTTGCAGCTTCCCGAGATCATTGGTCACGATGTCCCATTGCTGCTCGATGAGGTCCTTATCGTAGTCGAACTGGCTGAGTTTTGCCGTCAGCAGGAACATCTTCTGACTTTCTTCCTTCAGTTCCTTTTTCTTATTGCCGAGCGAAGTGATATACGAGTCGATCCCCAGGAACAGGGCCTGGCACACCGGTCCTGCGATGGGAGTGGCGCTGGTAATATTACCGGAAATTTGCACCATATCGTGCAAGACATTCAGGGCCGGGTCTTTGTCTTTTTCTTTCTCTATATAGGCATAGAACTTTTTATACCATTCCTGGTAGCCCGGATATTTCATCGGGTCGGCCGTTTCGTTAAGCGTAGAGAAAAAGCTTTTGGCAGAATTAAAAAGCAGCAGCGGCTGGATCTCTTTGTCCATCGAGACCAGATTGATGATCGCCGATTGGTAATTAGCCTGGTAAACGTACAATTCGTTTTCCTCGATAGCCTGTTGTTTTTGTTCCAGCGCCTGAACCCGCAACAGCAATTTGTCTGCCTTTTCCCGGGCATCCCTGGTGGCGGCGATTTCGACGTCGAGTGAATCGACCCTGTCGTCCAGCTTCGAAAGCGTTTGGTCGATGGTTTTTGTTTTTTTGTCGAGGTTGTCCTGGATATCGCTGAGGACTTTATTGCGGATATTCTTATCAGTGCTTAGTGCAGCAGAGTCGGCTGTCTGGGCGGAACTGACATGCATCAGGGCTATGCCAATGAGGATCAAAATGTACTTCTTCAAGAGGTTTGATTTTGGATATACGACAAGTTGGTTACGGATAAGCGTTTTCCTGGTTAGCCCGGTAAAATACCTTCCCGACCATAAAATCGGATTAAAATAGCATTAGAATCTAATTAGAAATCGAAAAGTATTACATTGAAACGGTAACCCGCAATTACGGATATAAACAATTAGTTAAAATTGATCTGCAGCCGGATTTGAAACGGAGTCTAATTTTCGGTGTGCAACAAATAGAATTCAGGGTATAGAACATGAGAGTATAAATGAGAAATGCGATTTGAGTGAACGTGAGGTTGGGGGCAACCGTCGCCGCCGGGAAGACGTTCTTTTTAAAAATCTGTAACATTATGGTCAAATTAGCATTGCTGGCCAGGCTGGAATCCAAGCCGGGCAAAGAACAGGAATTAGCCGATCTCCTCGCTGGCGCTGTTGCGCTGGCACGATCCGAACCCGCCACGATTCAGTGGTTCGCCCTCCGCATCGGGCCTTCTACCTTCGGGATCTTTGATACCTTTGAACAGGAAGAAGGCCGGACCGCCCATCTCAATGGTCCCATTGCTGCCGCCCTGATGGCCAAGGCGCCGGAATTGCTCGCTCAGCCCCCCGTGATCGAAAAGGTCGACCTTCTTGCAGTCAAATGACGACTGTCGGGAAGCTGACACGTCCCTTAACCCGATGCGCTTACATTTGGCAAAATCATCATTGTATGTCGCTAATTAAGAAAGTATTTTTCCCGGCTATGCTGCTCGCGACCTGGGCTTCCGCCGAAGCCCAGGTCGGGCCACAGGGATTGAAGACGAATACCGCAGCTCCGGATTTCACCGCAACAGATCAGAATGGAGCGACCTTCCACCTGAAAAGCAGCCTGGCAAAGGGCTCGGTATTGCTTGTTTTTTACCGGGGCCAATGGTGCCCGTTTTGCAATAAAGAACTCAAATCGCTGGAAGATTCACTGACCCTGATCACTCAAAAAGGAGCGACACTGGTGGCGGTCACCCCGGAGCTGCAGGAAAATGTAAGCAAGACAATTGCAAAGACAGGCGCAACCTATCCTATCCTTCATGATGAGGGATTGAAGATCATGAAGAGTTATGATGTCGCCTACGCGGTGGATTCGACATGGACGGCCCGGTATCTGAAATTCGGCGTCGACGTCGCCAGGAACAATGGCTCGAATGGCAATAACCTTCCCGTTCCCGCCATATATATCATTGATCGGAAGGGGATCATCGTATATCGCTTCTTCGAACCGGATTTCAGGATCCGCCCAAGCGTTGCTGAAATCTTCGGCCACCTGCCTAAATAATAAACCTAGGATACCGTCCTTGAATGACAACCATTCCTTCTGCAGCGCTTACCCGGTCTGACAGGCCCTGAACCGTTACACTCCCTTGGACCATTTGTTATCGCTAAAGAGACCCATGCAAACCTGGCTTCACCTATTAGCGCATTGCCGACGGGTGGGGGGAAGTTATAGCCAGTCACCACAATTGTCAAAAATATCGACTACCTTTATAGTCGTCAATCTTCCATCAATAAACCCTGCTCCCGATCACCGGTTCGCGCAAACTCATTTGTTATGAATATGCCGGTATATAATGCTTCCTTGTCCAAATCCATACTCTCCGGACTTTTATCCGGCCTTGTCGCAGCCTTCCTGGGTTTGATTTATACAATGGTATACCGGGAAGTCGCCAACTTTGCCACTGCGGAAATCATAATGCCTATAACTCTTTTCGTCGGCCTACCCATTTTATTAGTGCTGGCTGGATTTGGCTACTTTCTTTTGAAAAGGCACTTATCCGCAGGTACAGGTTGGTTCATCTTTTTCTCGCTTGCAATTTTGGCTGCTTTAATGCTGATTACCATACAAGACACAAATAAAGAGGGAGGCAGCTTGTTTTCCGGTCTCCGCGGACTTTGCCTGGGGTTGGAATTGATAACATGCCTTCCGGCGGCATTCCTCATTCCTTATTTTGCCAGACATCCGAAGATATATGAGTAGAAATTGCCCTCTGCCGGGCATGCATTAGATGCGCGTTTTCCCCGAGGTCCGCTCAATTTCCTGTTGACAGCCCAGGAAATGGATCACATACCTGATAGGCATATCTTTTTTTGCGCCCCTTGACTTGGCAGCACTCGCCAAGGCAGTCGGGCCTAAAATATTGACCAGGATAAGGAAAATACGGTAAATGGGACAATTGCAAAGGCCTCAAACGAATAAAAAGCAGAAAGAACAGTGAAAAGCATGGTTCACGCAATCTCTTTATGGCACAGCAGCTGCTCGTCTCTGAACGGTTGAGGCGGTCATGCCGACTTTTTGCTGTCAAGACCTCTCTTGAATGCCTCGACACGCGCGGCCCCCACCCTTTTTACAGTGACTGGAAGACTGTCGATATAACGCTTTGTGGTCCTGGGATCGATTTGCCCGAGCATTTCTTGCACTTCCAGCAGTGTTGCTCCTCCCAGGATTTGAGCGGTTGCGGCTGAGTGCCTTGCTTCATACGCACCGGCTTTGACCTTATCTAAGCCCATATCTTTGAGAATATAAGACATCCATTGATTGATGAACCCGATAAAATTCTGCCTGGCCTTGTATTGCTGCAAAGGAGACATACCCGGTTCGAAGAACGGAAAAATGTAGTTGTCCGGGGTTTTGTCTTTGTTGCCGTATTGGTCGATTGTGGCTTGTATGTCTTCGTTGATTACGACGGTAATTTTAGGCGGATCCTCTGCCAAGGTGTCCTCTGTCTTGGCCCGGTCGAAAATGATCATCCCGTCCGAAATATTTTTGTACTTAAGGTTACAAACGTCGACGGGGTTCATGCCATTTCCGAAATAGATAAAAAACCAAAAAGACCTTGCTTTTTTTAACCAAGGTTTTTGTGGGTCGCAGGGATAAGTATAAAGGGCCCGGATGGTATCCGGGTCAAAGGCCTTTTTGACGTTCCGGCTGGAGGGAATCCGGTACTTGCCGACACCGAATGGGTAACATTTCTCCTTGTTGATGATTTTTAGTTCGCTCGCGGCGACGTTGAACACATGGCGCAGGTTTCGGAGATATATGCCAATGGTGCTCTTGGAGTTTTGCTCCTTGTTGCCGGCGCCTCCCTTTTTCATCCATTCAGTGTAAAATTTCAAATAGGTATCGGTGATTTTTTGAAACCGGACGTTTCCGCCAAATGCGCGAAGGGACACAAAACTAGCCTGATAAAGAGAGGCCGTGGAGATTTTCCCCCATACAATCTTTTTTTTGATAACAAGTTGATAAACGTATCCAACGGTTGCGGGATCGAAGGTCTCCAGGAGGATGGGATAGTCTTTGTGGTAGTCGCTGAAGTCGAAGTCCTTTTCGTTCGTGACTTGGGGTTTGACTTTGATCCGGGCCTGATCAAAGTGCTGGTTGTCTTTGATATAATCCCGGACGAAGTCGTCAAAGGAAAAGGGGTCAAGCTTTCGGGCGGCGGCAACTGCTTTGTTCTCGATGTCCTGGAGCGTGGTCTTTAAGCATTGGAGTTTGTCACTAAGGCGTGAGGCCGAGAGTTTTTGATTATCCTCCTCCGTGGCGCCGTAAACCGTCTGGTAGAACTTGGTCCCCTTGGGTTCAGGGCAGTAGACCTGTAACTTGTAAGGGTAATCGTTGGTTTTCTTTCTAATTTCGCTGCGGGTGTCGAAATAGATCTTGGTAGTCACTGGCATATTAAATGTTTTTTCGCGTGATCCTTCCCAGTTTTCTGCATAAAAGCTGCAAACATTCGGGGCTTCAACGATGTTTTACGTCGATAAGCTAAGTTCGCACAAGAACATTTAATCTTTGACAGTCAAGTAGTTAAGTTAGAACCCCTTCGGATGAGTTCTGATCAGTTCAGGTCCCTACCCGGCCTACGGATCAAAAGGTTTCAGGTTTGAATCCTGACGGGGTCACCGAAAATCAAGCACTTAGGAAAATATTTCTAGGTGCTTTTTTATTTTCTGCGCAAAATGCCAGTGAAAATCGACAAATCTACCGGTGATGAATAGCTGAAGTTGATCAGATATTACAGCCGGCCCTATTATTTTATTTCTGCTATGGGAACGGGGTCCATATCAGTAAATTCTTTATTTTCTCCTGCCATGCCCCATATAAATCCATAACTGGCGGTGCCGACACCAAAATGGAGACTCCAGGGGGGTGAAATAACCGCTTCCTGGTCGCTCATGACCAAATGCCTTGTTTCCTGCGATTCACCCATAAAATGCATGACCCGATGGCTGGCCGGAAGATCGAAATAGAAGTAAGCTTCCATTCTTCTGGTATGCGTATGCGGAGGAACGGAATTCCAGACGCTGCCTCCTTCCAGGACGGTCAATCCCATAACCAACTGGCAGCTTTCCATCCCATCGTTATGAATGTACTTATAGATCGTCCTCCTGTTGGAAGTCGATGCATCACCCAAATTGACCGGCGCTGCTTCGGCTTTGGTCATTTTCCGATTCGGGTAGGGATGATGCGCAGGGACGGACAGGAAATAGAACTTTGCCGGATCGCTACCTGCCTTGCTGCTGAAATTAACCGCCCGGACGCCCTTCCCCAGATACAGGCATTCCAGTTTGTCCAGTTCATAGCCCGTTCCATCCGCGGTAACTCTTCCCTGGCCGCCGATATTGATGATTCCCATCTCTCTTCTCTCCAGGAAATAGCCGGCCTTCAATTCCCCATCGTTCGGCAGATCGATGATCGCTTTTACCGGAACTGCTCCGCCGATGATCATTCGATCGAAATGGGAATAACAGAGTCCTATTTTATCGGGAAGCATCAGGCCGCCGATCAAAAAATTATCCCGTAATTGTTGAGTCGTCATCCGGCTGGTCTCTCCGGGGCTGGATTGAAATCTTATTTGCATAGTTATTGCTTTTCCTGTTAAAAATTATCTGGCCATCCATCCGCCGTCCACTGTCAGGATCGTGCCATTGATATAGCCCGACGCGGGTGAGGAGAGGAACACATAGGCGCCTGCAAGATCCGATGCTTCTCCCCATCGGCCGGCCGGTATCCTGGAAAGGATCGCCGCATTTCTGGTAGCATCGGCGCGCAATGGCGCCGTATTCCTGGTGCTAATATAGCCTGGCGCGACCCCGTTTACCGTGATCCCCTGGCTGGCCCATTCGTTGGCAAAGGCTTTTAATAAAGAAGCCAGGGCCCCCTTGCCGGCAGCATACCCCGGAACCTCGATGCCCCCCTGGAAGCTGAGCAGAGAGCAGGTAAAGACAATTTTTCCGAATTGTTGCTCGAGCATCCGTTTCCCGATTTCCCTGGTCAGGATGAATTGCGCGTCCAGGTTGACAGCCATGATTCGGTCCCAGTATTCGTCGGAATGTTCTGCTGCCGGTGAACGCAGGATCTGCCCGGCGTTATTGATGAGGATATCGATCCGCGGATGGTCGGCCAGCACCTCGTTCGTGAATGAATATAGACTGGCCCTGTCGTTGAAATCGGCGGTATAGGGATAGAACTTTTTCCCGGCTTCCGCCACTGCCGCCGCGACTTCACTACCGGTTGCCGGCATGGAACTCGAAACGCCGATGATGTCCGCTCCCGCTTCCGCCAGGCCAACCGCGATCGCCAGGCCGATACCGCTACTGCACCCCGTGACCAGGGCGACCTGGCCGTTAATGCTGAAATTTACCATGATAGACTGACCTGATTATAATAAAATGAACAAAGACCGTGTGTAGTTTCCCCCTTCGATATGTTGCAAGGCGCCCATGCAGGAAGCGCATTGGAATCTGGACATATCCGCCACCAATAACGGGACGGCATTGAAAAAATTAAATCCATGTATTTGCGGCCAGCGCCAGAGCTTTTCCCCGGTGCTGTATGGCAATATAGCCTGGAACGCTTTTTTGAGCGATTTGCCGGAAGGGGTTTCGACTGTCCATAAATTCACGTGGGTCTGTTCCGACAGTTGAGCCACAATGGTAAAAGCGTTGAGAATAAAGACGGAATAGTGAAGTGAAGTTGTGCGAGTGAGCTCCTGGGGGAATAAACCACTCGAATCCATTTGCTGGTCCAGCCGACTGGCCGCTCGCCGGACGATCTTATCAGCCAGATCCAGGCTGTCGACGAAAAGGGCCATCGCAAGGGATTGCGCATCGTACCATACTCCATGATTATTGCGGGCATTCATTTCCTTCTGCCCGATCCTGCTCGTTTGCATCCAGGTCAGGAAGGCAGAGAACCATTGCTTGAGAGAAGCCTGATTCCCGGGCGTCCAGTATTTGGAAGGCTGCAGCAGCCTGATTCCATCGATCGCCCAGATAAAAAACCGCGAATCGATCAGTCCTTCCGCCCTGCCGTCAGTAACGCCCTTTACAGCCTGACCGTAGTTTAAGTTTGGGTTCATCCGGGTGGCCGGGTCCAGGAACCATACTTCGGCCAATTTACTCGCGTGTCTGGCATATTTCTCATCGTTGGAAAAATAGTAAGCCAGGGACAACAGGTAGATATTCTCGCAAACGATCGGCATATTGGTCTTGTCGGTATATTGGCGTACTTCCGGATTGACCACGCCGTCTCTATTGATATAAGGAAGGCCGTTCGGTTTTGAGGAGTCGGGCCAGAAATAGGGTGCGATACTCATATAATCATGCTTATCGCCGCTGGGCGGAATTGCGGCCTTTTGCATGACCGATACGGGGGTATAGTCCAGCAGCTTATCAGCATCATGCAAAAGCTGTTCGTAGGCCGGCATCAGGGTGGGGTCTTTCGACCTGACTTTGTTCCTTTTTTCCGCCAGCGTTTTGAAATCAAGCTTAATAATATCCGACTTCGATAACAAGGAGTCTTGAGCCACCGTGGGAGCGATCAACCAGCAGAAAAGGCAAGCGGTCAGGCAAAGTTTCTTAATCGGCATGACGATACAATTTATTGGATAAAGTCTTCCCGCATAGGACTGAATACGTCGATCAATACGCCGCCTTCGATACATACGGCCCCATGCATGGTGTCGGGAGGTATATAATACGCATCGTCCCTTTTAAGGATTTTCTTATCACCATTAATCTCTATCTCGAACACCCCGCTTTCCACCTGGGTGATCTGTGAATGAGGATGCCGGTGCAGCACTCCTACCCTTCCGGGTTCAAATCTTACCTTGACCAGCATCAGCTTTTTGTCATAGGCCATGATCTTGCGGTGAATACCTTCCTCAACCTCTTCCCAGGATATGTTGTCATTTTCTTTAAAGTTACTTACCAGAGCGTCCGTATTCATAAATTAATTTTTATTGTCCAAGCAATGAGTCCAGGGCCACTTGGGCAAACGGGATCGGCAACAGCGGATCTGCACTGGTCACCGTCACGCCTTTGCCGGCCAACAAGGCAGCTTGTACCCTGCCAAGCCGGATGAGGTCATACCGGCGATGGCCTTCCATGCATAGCTCCCAGGAACGTTCGTTCAACAAGGCGGTGATAAAATCATCCGGACCAGGTGTATTGGTAAAATTCAGCTGATTGGCGCCCGTAAGGCCGGCCCTCGCCCGGACAGCGTTGATCCCATTGAATTGAGTCGAATCCAGGGGGTTCAGGAAATGCAAGGCCTCGGATTGCATGAGCAGGACATCGGCATACCGGGTGATGATCCAGTTCGCCTCGGAGTTATTG
>DATMLR010000352.1:0-3533 GCA_035570015.1 Puia sp. | reverse complement strand
TCCGCGAAATAGGCCACTCGGCGGTTCGAATCTTTGGCGATGACAATGGCTCCTCTGATCGCAGCGCTGGCCGTGAAGACCCAACCCAATTTCCCGTCGCGGCGATCGATGGCATATAGGTCTCCGTATTGACTGCCCACGATCAACCAATTGCCCGCTAAAGCCGGTTTGCTACGAATGATCGTTCCTTCCGGAAAACCAAATGCCCATTTCAGGGAGATCGTTTTCAGATTTACCGGATCGATTCCCGCATCCGCTGCATTCCTGAAACCCGTAGCTTCCAGGTTGCCGCCCCAGCCGTTGTAGTCCCCCGGCCCGGGCGCAAGCGAAGTAGGGGTTACCGGTTTAAATGCGCTTGCGGGCCACACAGACTCCTTTATCTTCGACTGCGCAACCCATTCGGCAATTGCCCTGCGCTGTCCGGTATTTAAAGAAGCACCCTGCAGCTTCATCTTACCCTTGTCCAGCGCAAATAAGACGGCCCTGGCAGTCATAGCCCGAAGCACGGTCAACGAGGGGGCCAGCGTGAGCCCGGAATCTTTATGACAAGTGTTGCAGCTGGAGTAGAAGATCCTTTTCCCGACAGTCATATTGCTGTCCTGCAGGGGGCCACGTTCGCGGCCGGGGTAACCCGGGGCATGTGTCCCCGAAAAAGCCAAAATGCAGGTGCTCACGACGATGATACCAGGGAGAATCAAACTTATTCTCATTGGATGTCGAGTTTGGTTAGTGGAAGACAAGTTAAGGGATATTCGCTACCTTTAATGCAAACCCTCTTTTATGCGGCCATTATACCTGGTTCTCCTGATCGGTTGCCTGACCGGCAGCGCGGCCGCGCAGCCTCCTGGCGATGGGGCGACAGCGGTCCCCGCCGGTGTTGTTTCCCCCGAAGATGCTGCCTTTAATACCGTATATGCCGGGCGGGCCATCCCCGTCGTCACTGGTCGACTGCTGAATGCATCAGCGGACGAGCTTAGCCGGCTGACTGTACAATACACTCTGGTCGTTCCTTTTTTGCGTTCTCAGCTGACAAAGATGGCATTGATACGGCCGGACGGAAGCTTCAGTCTGCAATTAGACAATGCCCTGCCTTATCAGCAAATATGGTTTAATGTAAAGGATGTTTTTTATACTGGCCTTTATGCCAATACAGACCTGCACGTGGAATTGGATATGAAGAAGCTGCGGGCCGCGAAGCAAGTCTATTTTAACGGGGAAGGTGTACGCTACCTGGGGACGGACGGCGCCTTAAACACCTATTTGAGCAATTATGTACTTTACAAAAGACCGGAACAAGACGCCCTGTACACCAAGGTTTACGAACTGAATATTCGGAACGGGCTAACCGATAGCATGCGCGTTGCCTATGCCGAAATATTTGATTCGGCGAAAAGGATTGAGGACAGTTATATTGCCGCGAATCCGTCGCCCTTTGGCTGGATATTGGAAAATGAAAGGCTTTCCGATTACTATGGCCAAATCATCGTGAAATATTGGTACAAGACAATGGATGATTCGCTTTGGCAAAAGATCTGCCACCACAAGGCCTATTTAACATCCAATAACGGCTCCCTCTTTTATAATTATCTGGCAAGTTATATTAATGTGTTACCCGACGCCAGGCAAACCATCGGCTGGAAGGACATTGCCGGATCACCGGACCTGGACGCCCGGGATAGGTCGCTCATCGACTCTTTGCAGGCCAGTGAGAAATTACAGCCGGCTGCGCCTTATACTCCGGATAATATCCAAAAATGGATAAAACAGCTCCAGCTCCGCATCCGAACGGTGACAATAGTGCACGCGAATGATAGAAGTATCCGCCGGCTGGACAGCCTCTTCCCACCGGCAAAGGCTGATTTTCTGAAACTTAAGCTAGACGCGGGTCAAAATCTTAGCGACCGGAAGCAGGCCCTCGATGATATCCGGAGCAGCATGCATACTGCCTGGTGTCTTGGCCTTTTGAACAGGGAATACGACCGCATGGCGACCAGCCTCAGTGAGGTCAATCTGGCGCTTGCGGCAGCGGCAACCAACCTGCGGGATAGCAGTTTCGGCCGTCCGCTGATCCGGACTTCTTTCGGTGCCAGCCTCTACGATGCCTCGGGAATGAAGGCACTCGATCTCCTCGCCAGGTTGAAGAATGGCTTTCCAGGCAAAGCGCTGATCATCGATCGGTGGGCGACCTGGTGCGGAGCCTGTATCAATGAAATGCCACACAGTAAAGCGCTGCAACAGGAATCGGCGAATCTCCCCGTCGTATTTGTCTATCTCTGTACTACCAGCGGTTCCACTGAAGAAAAATGGAAACAAAAAGTTGCCGAGCTGAAACAGCCGGGCATCCATATCCTGATCGATGAATCGCTTGATGCGGAGCTGTCCGCCTATTTCTCCTTCAGCGGCTATCCAGGCTATGCGCTGATTGACCAGGCAGGAAAATACCGACCCGGCGCCATAACCCAGATGAGCATGATAGAGGACAAAGATGCAATGGGGGCGTTGATAAAATAAAGCTTGCGTCATGATAAATCTGGATGCCCTTTTAATCCGCCCGCAAGCTTTTTACCGGGTTAATGACTGCCGCCTTAGCAGCCTGATAAGTAACGACAGCCATCGCAATTATAATAGCCGCCCCGCCCGACAGGGCAAACATCCACCAGCTGATCTCGATCCGATAGGCAAACACATTCAGCCACCTGTTCATGATCCACCAGGTAATAGGGACCGCTACAAGGAATGCCAGACATATCAGCGTAAAGAAGTCGCTCGACAAGAGCCGGACTATCCGGAGGACCGATGCCCCCATTATTTTGCGGATGCCGATCTCCTTTGTACGTTGTTCCGCGCTGAAAGCCGCGAGTCCGAACAACCCGAGGCAGGAAATAAAGATAGCAAACACCGTGAAGGAGCTGATGATCCGGGACATGATAAACTCGGTTTCATACATTCTCTTTACGTCTTCGCTGAGAAAGCTATATTCAAAAGGCGCCATGAAAACCCGCTTCTTCCATAGCAATTGCATATTGTGCAGCAGTGAGGCGTATTTGGATGATCTGGCTCTGACGATCAGATGATTGAAATCAAACCGATTCAGTTTATATACAAGCATGAATGGTGAGATCTGATCGTGCAGCGACTGATAATTGAAGTCTTTCAGGACACCGGCGATCCTGTACTTGACGCCGGTTACGCTGACGACAGTCCTGCCCCAAGCTTTGGCAGGATCCAGGTCCAGCCGCTGGGCGAGGGTTTGATTAATGATCACCCATCCTGTATCGTGGGGTTGAAAATCCCGCCCGCTGACCAGCGGAATACCCAGTGTTTTCAGGAAATTTTCATCGGAAGCAAGCGTCTGGACCGAAACGGCCGCGCCGGCGCTTGCCCCGGGCAGATAAATATGCTCATCAACATAATGGAAGCCTCCAGGATAATTATCCGTTTGGCTGACTTCAGTAACTTCCGGCAGTTGCCGCAGTCCAAGGGAAAAATAAACCGCAGTCTTTTTGGTGGCATCAGTATAAAAATTGAAAACA
>DATMLR010000351.1:0-7171 GCA_035570015.1 Puia sp. | reverse complement strand
ATTTAGTTCCTGTAGCGAAACAACATATGCCCATTAGTTTAGCAATCATAGAGGACCTCGATGAAGTAAGAGATGGGCTGAGAAATTTTCTCGCGCTCAGCACCGAATTCCAGGTCCTGGACAGCTTCAAAACAGCAGAGGATGCTCTGGCAGCATGGCCGCGATGTCAGCCGGATATCTTTATCGTCGACATCAACCTGCCGGGTATGAATGGGATCGAGTTTGTCCGAAGGGCGGGCGGGGGCGAGGGGCGGACACAATTCATGATGTTCACGGTCTATGAGAACGACGAGAAAGTATTCGAGGCATTGAAAGCCGGAGCGTCGGGCTATCTGCTGAAGAATACAGGGCTGGTGCATATCATCGAAGCATTGAAGGAACTGTATCAGGGGGGGTCGCCGATGAGCTCTACGATTGCGCGCAAGCTGGTGAAGGCGCTGCAGGAACCCGGAGGAAAGGAGCGGGGCCGGCCTACACATTGGGATCCAGCCTTGTCACTGCGGGAAAACGAAATCTTACAGCTGTTGGCGCGTGGGTTGTTGTACAAAGAAATCTCCGATCAGCTGCATATTTCTACCAGCACCGTCCGGCAGCATATTCACCGCATCTACGAAAAGCTGCATGTACAGAACAGGACGGAGGCCATCAACAAGACCTTTAAGAAATAACTTTTGTTCTATTGACGCGGAGACCGGCAGAGTGTAGTTTCACCTTATGAAACGCATCAGCCTCCTCGCCATTATTCTGCTCCCCCTGTTCCTTTACAGTCAACAGTGGCCGATCCCGCAGGACTCTACCCATAAGAAACAGAAACATTCCATCGGCATCGGCATCAAGGCCGGCTTCAATTTTTCGAATGTGACCAATGCATCCCAGATCAATGCGGCCAGCCGGACGGGTTATCATTTCGGGATCCTCTTCGCCCCACCATCGAGATCCATATTGAGTTCAAGGACCGAGCTCATTTACTCCAGGCATGGATATAACTATTCGGACAGTACGGCAAAAGCAACCGGCTCGATCGACCTTGACTATATCATGCTGGCGCAGTATGTGTGTATCAATATCACCAAATATGTGCAAATCCAGTTTGGGGCCGAAACCGGGTACCTGCTCGCAGCGAAGGCCGATAGCGGCCAGGCCATGAATACGGGAAACGCCAGTGCCAATCAGTTAATTAGCCTCTACAATCGTTATCAATATGGGTATGGCGGTGGTGTCGAAATCCATCCCTATTCGGGGCTTCTCATCGGCGCGCGATACAATATCAGCCTGAATAATCTGTATAATTTTTCGTACACCGGTGGAACCACGCCTTCCTTTGCCCCCAATATCAACCTGAAGAATAATATCCTCCAGATCTTCGCGGGCTGGAGATTTTAAGCGAACATCGGCACTTCAATCGCGAGCAGTTCAGAATCGGCGAGGGCGCTGATAAAGAAGCCGTCCGCACCGGTAATGCCTAACCCATCACGGCTGGACAATACGGCATCCCCAACCAAAACGTTCCCGTCCAATACAAAGACATAGACTCCATTACCGGCGAAAGCGTTATCATAACGAAAGGTCGTGCCGGCATCTACCCGCGTCAGCGCCAGTCGCGCATCCTGGTAGATGTAGAGGCCACTGTCGCCGGGGTACGCGCTGACAACCACTTGCCATTGGTTCACCCGCCCGGCAGGATCAAAGCTTCTTTTTTCGTGGCGGGGTTTGATGTTAAGGTGTTTGGGGAAGATCCAGATCTGTAAGAAATTTACCGCATCAAAATGCGACGCATTCCGCTCCGAGTGCTGAATCCCACTACCGGCACTCATAATCTGAACATCCCCTACGGAAAGGATGCCTTCAACACCCGTACTGTCCTTATGTGCCAATGCCCCTTTAAGCGGGATGGAGATGATCTCCATGTTCTCGTGGGGATCGCTGTCAAATCCATTCCCGCCTTTGACGACGTCGTCATTGAGTACGCGAAGTGCGCCAAAATGAACTTTTTCGCCATTGTACCAGTTGCCGAAGCTAAAGGAATGGTGGCTGTCGAGCCAGCCAAAATCGACATGACCCCTTTCCGGGGCCGGATGAAAGATATTGGTCATAGAATATTAATTTGCCGAAAATGCACTTTCCGCCGGATCATCCGGCCGGTCTGGGTTAAATTCCACAATAAAATTATTGAGTCCTTCGCCGGTCAGGATGGACATATAGTTCTGCTGCACCAGCTCCAACATGGAAAGAAAAAGGAAAATGGCATGGAGCCGGCTCTCGCAGAGATCGAAAATCTTCTCAAAGGATAGGGTCCGCTCCCGGCGCGCAACGGAGAGGATATGTTCCCGGCTCTCCTCCATGGTATAGTTGTAGCGGACAACGGTATGAACGGGTTTGTTCTGGCGCTGCTGGATGCGGACCATCAGCCGTTCGAAGGTCTTCATCAGCTTGAACAGGGTGATAGCCTGGATCTCGGTCCCCTCGCCCGCTTCCTCACCGACGTTTGCCATTTCTTTCTGGAGATTGCCTCTTCTGACCATCAGATGGCGGATAGCTTCCATTTCAGCGAGCGTGGCGGCAGCTTCCTTATATCGTTTGTATTCCAGGAGTTTATCGATCAGCTCCTGACGGGGATCGATTTCATTGCCTTGCTCGTCGAGCTCTTTGCGCGGCAGCAGCATGCGGGCCTTGACGCGCATCAAGGTAGAAACAAAGAGGATGAATTCGCTGGACAATTCGATGTTGAGGTTCTCCTGCGAGTGGATATAGACCAGGAAATCCTGAATGAGCCGGTGTATGGGAATATTGTAGATATCCAATTCATCCCTTTCGATAAAGAAGAGCAGGAGATCGAACGGGCCCTCGAATTGAGGTAATTTGATCTGGTACGAAGTCATATCAACCCCGAAAATAACAATTTTTCGTCGGTGTAGTGCTCGCGCCACGGGCGCGTTTTCCCCAAATTTTACCCGTTCGACGGAGCCGGGGCTGGGGCCGCGGGTACCGGCGGCTGCGGAGGCGCGACGGGCTTCCGGGCCTTTTTGGCGAATTTGTAGGCAAGCCCAACGCCCAGTACCTCCTGAACCTGCAGGGCGGCGCCGCCGGCTGTGCCGTCGCTTTTGACAGATTTGATGGCATCGTCATAGATCAGGGTCACGGACAAATTCATGGTGATCAGGCTCGACACCTTGACATTGAAGACGTTGGTATTGTAGATCGCAATATCCTGCGGGTTATGCAGATAGTTCGAGAAGAGGTCGAGTCGGCCGATATACTGTGTCGTCTTACTGACATTGGTAGAATAGTTGAGAGAGGCATAGGCGCCCAGCTCAAAACGTGACGTCTTGCCGGAATCCACCCCAAAAGCTCCCACCGAAGCCAGAGAGTCATTCCTGACGATCACTTCCCGAATGGTCAGCGGAGAGAGGAAGAGGGAAAAGTGATCGTTCGGTTTGTAATCCATCCCTGCGGCAAGCAAGAGATAAGCGGGCGCGAGGAAGGTCGAGGTCAGCACTTTGGTATTCTGATCAGGATAATTGTATCCCGGTGCAAACTGGGTCCTGAAATCAAGCAAGCCGGTGAGGTACCATTTTTTTCCCACGTCGTAGCCATACTTTGATGTAAGGTCGATGTTGTCATTCGTTTTTCGGGTGCCAAGGCTGGTCGTATTCGTCATACCGTAAGCCAGGACCAACATATTATCCCAGGAATTTCTGCCATTCGCATAGAAAGCATATACGTTGAGTAAGGTATTGAGAGAGATAGCAGATTTATCGCCGCCTGCCGACCAATTGCTCAGCGCAGCCTGGCTAAAGGTCAGGTTATAAAGTCCCCCTGTCTTCCAGGTCATCTTGGTCGTATCCTTCGGGTCTTTGGTGATCGTCGCCCCATTCACGGCGTTTTGCAGCGATTGTGCGGGGTTCTGTGCATAGATAACGGAAAAACTTCCCAAGGTAAGCGCAGCAGCCATAAGGATGACTTTCAGATCCATCTTCATTTTCGGTCAGTTTGATTAAGAAATCAGTCTACAAAAAAGTTGCCAAGTTACTGCAATCGATCCGATTTCTGGTTTTTCAACTCTTCAAGGATCTGAGCCAGTAATTTTTCCGTTGGGGTGGGTTCCGGCGGGGCGACCTCCTTCTTTTTTTCAAAGCTATGGGCGGCTTTGATCAGCAGAAAGAGGACAAAGGCAACTACTAGGAACTTGATGACATTGGATAAGAAGAGGCCATATTTCACCCCTCCCCAGTGCAGTCCGTCGATATTATCGAGTTTGGCTATCTTGAGGGCAGGGGTGAGCACGAGCGGGGTGACGACATGATCAACCATGGAGGAAACGATAGCGCCAAAGGCGGCTCCGATGATAACCGCAACGGCAAGGTCTACCACGTTACCACGCATGATAAACGCTTTGAAATCCTTGATCATACTCATAAAAGATGTTTTAGGTTATTATAATGCGAAGGACTTCGCGGCTCCGCGGAAGTCTATACGGCCATAATCTCCTTCTCCTTTGCAGCAAGGTGTTTGTCCACCTGTCCGATATGTTTGTCGGTGATGTCCTGGATCTCTTTCTCGGCATCTTTTGCCTCATCCTCACTGAGACCGTCCTTCTGGAGTTTCTTGATCTGTTCGATAGCCTCGCGGCGAATACCGCGGATGGCAACCCGGGATTGTTCGCCTTCGCCCGATGCCCGGCGGACGAACTCTTTTCTTCGTTCTTCCGTGAGCGGTGGCATGAAAAGCCGGATGATGTTGCCGTCATTCTGGGGAGTAACCCCGAGATTGGCGTTGATGATCGCCCGTTCAATCGGTTGAAGCATATTCTTCTCCCACGGCTGAATTGTAAGTGTGCGGGCGTCCATCACAGAGACATTGCCTACCTGGTTGAGGACGGTCGGACTGCCGTAGTAGTCGACGGTCAGGCCTTCCAGCATCTGCGGACTCGCCTTGCCCGCTCTAATCTTAATTAATTCGCTTTCAAGATGGTTGAGTGCTTTTTTCATGCTGTCCCGGGCATCCTCCAGGATGAGCTCAAGATCGTCTGACATAGTAATCTCGGTTGACCGTGCAAACGTACGGCAAATTAAAGAAATATGTGCTGACGCTTAGTTTTTTTGTTCCAGTATCGAATCCTTGAGGGCGACCAGCTGGGAGGCTTTGGTCAACTGTGCATTTTCTTCCTTAGCCGTTTTGGCTACGAAAAGCCGGGGCGCAGGCATCAGGTAATAAATGCCGGCGATCAGTCCAAAGAATACAAGGAATACCGAACAAATGAGAAATGTGCAATTGAGGGATCTGAGGGAATAAACAACCCCGATCATAATCAGGTTGATCGAAACCAATGTCAGCGTAATCGACCGGTGAGAGAATCCGCGGTCGAGCAGCAGGTGATGGATATGGTTCCTGTCGGGGCTGAATGGCGGCCGGCGATGAAGAATGCGAATGCCGAAGACGCGAAGCGTATCCAACAAGGGGATCATCAGGATGGTGAATCCTACGGCCGGGGACGCACTGATTGGGAAACTTACTCCGGAGGAATTTGCTACGTTGATGAATTTCACGACGAGGATAGCGTTCACCGTGCCGACCAACAGAGAACCGGTATCGCCCATAAAGATCTTCGCGGGTTGAAAATTGAAGATCAGGAAGGCCAGGAGGCTGCCGGCTAACGAAAAGGCAAGTACGGCATAAGAAGGCATTCCGACGCGAAGAAAATAGATGCCGAAGATCGTTGTGGACAACAGGCCGAGGCTTCCCGCCAATCCATCCACGCCGTCGATCAGGTTAAAGGAGTTGATGACGACGATCACGGCGAAATAGGTCAATAGCAGGCTGAACATCTCCGGAAGCTGATAGATCCCGAGGAAACCGTTCATGCTCCGGATCTGGATATTGCCGTAATAAATAATGATAAATGCGGCCAGCACCTGGCCGATAAATTTCTTGATGGGTGAGATCACGAGGATGTCATCCTTGAGACCCAGAAAGAATATAACAAGGGCTGAAGCAATAAAATATTGGATTTCACTCGATTCAGAAAAGTGTATCGTCAGCAGACAACCGAAGATGAAACCGGCGAAGATCCCGAGACCGCCAAGCGGAGTGATGGGAGAATTGTGGACTTTCCGGGCATCGGGCATGTCGAACAGCTTTTTCATCTCCGCTACATTGATCACGGCCGGAATCGCCAGGAAAGTAATCGTGAATGAAATAGCTATTGATAGTAGAACATCAAACATCAGCCGTATTTTTAGGTTTTCGGAAAAAAATCACAGGAAAAATAATTTTTTTCCTCAACGTCATTTATGACCGGACCGGACTATGTCCGGTTGGGCGTGGACAAAATTAGAATTCTTTTTTTGATAATACTACTAATTACCTCATTACTAAAATATAAACAACACTACAATGCAAACATCAGACCTAACCGAATCGCGGAGGTTTATCGGTGAGGCCTCAGGACGAATAAAATACCGAAAAACCATTAGATTTGCAACCCAAGAACCAAACTATCTATCCATATGGCTGACTTAAAGGCAATTGCTTCACAAATCAGGCGAGACATCGTAAGAATGGTATATGGCGCTCAGAGCGGTCACCCGGGGGGGTCCCTGGGCACTGCCGATTTCTTCACAGCGCTCTATTTCAAGGTACTGAAACATGACCCCCGGTTCCATATGGATGGAAAGAATGAAGACCTTTTCTTTCTTTCTAACGGTCATATTTCCCCCGTCTTCTATTCGGCCCTAGCCAGGTCCGGGTATTTCGACATCAAAGAGCTTTCCACTTTTCGCAAGATCAATTCGCGCCTTCAGGGTCACCCGACCACTCATGAGCACCTCCCGGGCGTTAGGGTGGCCAGCGGCTCCCTGGGGCAGGGGATGAGCGTTGCTATTGGTGCTGCTCTGGGTAAAAAACTCAATAACGATAAAAATATTGTGTATTCCCTTCATGGCGACGGAGAGCTGGATGAAGGCCAGAACTGGGAGGCCATTATGTTCGCCGCCGCCCACAAAGTGGATAATCTGATCTCCACGGTCGACTGGAATGGTCAACAGATCGATGGCACTACCAAATCGGTTATGGACCTGGGTGATATCCATGCCAAATTCTTTGCCTTCGGATGGACCACGCTTGAAATGAATGGCAACGATATGGACGACGTGCTGGCCACGCTCGATAAGGC
>DATMLR010000350.1:0-8201 GCA_035570015.1 Puia sp. | reverse complement strand
CGTTGTTCTGGAGGGGTTTGATGGTCTTGGGGTGGATGACCTGGGCGCCATAATAGGCCATTTCGATGACCTCATCGTAGCTGAGCTCGTTGAGGATGACGGCGTCGGGAAACTGCCGGGGGTCTGCATTCATGACGCCTTTGACGTCTTTCCAGATCGATAGGCTTTCGGCGTTCATCATGGCGGCGAAAACGGCGGCAGTGTAGTCGCTGCCTTCGCGGCCGAGGGTTGTGCTCTCGTTATCCGAAGTCGCCCCGATGAACCCCTGGGTCACAACCATGTTGTCGGTCTGAAAGAGCGGCAGGATCTCTTCGCGGACCTGTTGTTCGGAATAATCCCAGTCGATGGCGGCGTCCCGGAAATTGGCGTCCGTCCGGAAGATATCGCGGACATCGATCCATTGATTGCCGATCCCGGATTCGGCGAGGTAGGCACTGACGATGGAGGTGGACAGCAACTCACCGATGCAGACGATCTGGTCATAGTAGTAATCGAATTCCTTCACCGGCTTGTCGTGGAGCAGCCATTCGATCTCGGTGAAGAAGTCTTTGAGCTGGGCTTCTGCCGCCAGGTAGTTTTGCACCAGCAGATATTTGGTGGTGGTGAGGTGGCTATCCCTGATCTGGCTGAAGAGGCGCAGGGCTTCCTCCCGGGCGCCGGTATAAAAGGCTTCGGCTACTTTCTCCAGGGCGTTGGTTGTTTTCCCCATCGCCGATACGACGACGAGCAGGGGTTCTTCCTGGTACGGACGTAGGATGGTTGGCAATCGTTGGATGCGTTCGACGCTGTTGACGCTCGCCCCGCCGAATTTGAAAATCTTCATCCCGCAAATATAATGATCTCGGCCGATCCGCTTATTTTTGCGGGTAAACGGGAAGCCCATATGAGTATCAACCGGAGAGTACTTACGCTTGACGAGTTCACGCTTCAGCAGCTTCGCATGTTCCCAAACGCTACCGGCGAATTGAGCAACCTGCTTCGGGATATCGGTTTGGCCGCCAAGCGGGTAAATGTAGAGGTCAATAAAGCCGGGCTTGTCGATATCCTGGGTGACGCCGGTTCGGTGAATGTGCAGGGTGAGGATGTCAAGAAGCTGGATATCTTTGCGAACAACCAACTTATGGGTGTCTTGCGGCATGGGATCAGCTGTGCGGGGATTGGCAGTGAAGAGCTGGATGATTTTGTCGTCTTTGATGATGAGATCAGCAACAACTCGAAATACGTCTGCCTTTTCGATCCGCTGGATGGGAGCGGCAATATAGATGTCAACGTCTCGATTGGCACGATCTTCGGAGTTTACCGTCGGGTGAGCGAACGCGGAGGCCCTTGCAGGCGGGAGGACTTTTTGCAGCCGGGGAACAAGCAGGTGGCTGCAGGATATATTATCTACGGGTCTTCGACGATGATGGTCTATGCCACGCGGCGAGGGGTGAATGGGTTTACGCTTGATCCGTCGATCGGGGAATTCACGTTAAGCCATCCCGACATAAAGTGTCCCGAATCCGGGAAGATCTATTCGGTCAATCATGGAAGTTTCTTTCAATACGATGAGGGGGTGAAGGCGTATATCGACACTTGCCAGCGAAAGAGCAAGGAGAACGGCGGCCCATATACGCAGCGGTATATCGGTAGCATGGTCTCGGATGTTCACCGGAACCTAATCAAGGGGGGCATTTTCATGTATCCGGCGACCCCCAGCCGGCCGAAAGGCAAGCTGCGGTTACTATACGAGTGCAACCCGTTCGCCTTTATTGTAGAGGTGGCGGGCGGCAAGGCAACCGACGGCCGGCACCGGATCCTCGATATCCTTCCGACTGAGCTGCATCAGCGGAGTCCTTTCTTCGTCGGCAGCCGGTCGATGATGGAGGATCTGGAGAGTTTTCTTAACAAGGGGTAAGGAGAAGCTGGCACGAAAGATGTTCTTTACCCGGAGTATATGTTACTTCGAACCCTTTTTCGGCTTTGTATTTTTGGCTGGTTATTCCTGGCGGTCATGCCGCATCGGGTCATCGCCGGACCACCTGCTTCGAGTACCAGGATCTCAAGAGAGATACTCTTTTTTGTCAACGAATTTCGCCGGTCGAAGGGCTTGCCCGCCTTGCAGGCCAATTCTTATATCTCTTCCATCGCACTCGGCCATAGCCGGGATATGCTGACCGGAAAAAGTCCTTTTGGTCATGACGGATTCCGGCAGCGGATCGACAAGATCAGTTCCCGGCTGGGGAAGCTGCATGTCGCGGCTGAGAATGTCGCTTCGGGTCCGATGGACGCACGGGAAGTGGTGGATGGCTGGCTTCACAGTCCGGGTCACCGCCGCAACATCATGGGTGATTTCCAACTGACCGGCATTGGCGTGGCGGAGGCCGCGAATGGGATGATCTATTTTACCCAGATTTTTGTGAAATAAAGGAGGTAACTTGCCTCCCATGACAGAGAAGATCATCATTTCCGTCAGTCAGCTCACCAAGAATTACGGTAGTTTTCAGGCAGTCAAAGGGATCAGCTTCGAGGTCCGGGCGGGAGAGATCTTTGGGCTGCTGGGGCCGAATGGGGCAGGCAAATCCACTACGCTGGAGATCATCGAAACCTTACGGGCGAAAACCAGCGGAAAGGTTATGGTCGACGGACTGGACCTCGATAAGGAACCGGGTGAGATTAAGAAGATCATTGGCGTACAGCTGCAGACATCCGGCTATTATCCAGGGCTTAACCTGATTGAGCTCATCGAACTTTTTGGGGGTCTTTACAATCAGCCGGTCAAGCCGCTGGAACTTCTGGATACCGTCAATCTGCGGGAGAAAGCCAAATCCAAATATAAAGAATTGAGTGGCGGGCAGAAACAGCGGTTCTCGATCGCCACGACACTGATCAACCAGCCGCGCATCATCTTCCTGGATGAGCCCACCACGGGTCTTGACCCGCAGGCGCGGCGCAATCTATGGGAGTTGGTCCAGCGGATCAGGGACAAGGGTACGACAGTTATTATTACCACGCACTATATGGATGAGGCAGAGGTCTTGTGTGACCGGGTGGCGATCATCGATTCGGGGAAGATCATTGCGCTGGAGACGCCGGACAAGCTGATTGACAACCTGGTGGCGACGGGGTTTGAGCGACCGAAGGAGATGAAGGCGGCCAACCTGGAGGATGTGTTCATCAAGCTGACGGGACATGCATTGCGGCCGGAGAATTGACTTGCGGCCGGAGGATAGCCGCAGAATTAAATACCAAAACCATGAATATAACGTCTACTGACCTCCGCTATCCCATCGGGCGATATGAGGCTACCCCTTTTTCGACTCAACAGAAGGAAGAGTGGCTCAATGACATCAAGTTCCTGCCGCAGCTGCTTGAAAACGCCGTGATTAACCTGGATGAGGCGCAACTGCAGACTCCTTACCGTGAAGAGGGCTGGACGGTGCAGCAGTTGGTGCATCATGTCGCGGACAGTCATATGAATGCTTACTGCCGGTTCAAACTGGGGCTGACGGAGGATAATCCGGCTATTCGCCCGTATGACCAGGAAGCGTGGGCGAACCTGAGCGACACAGCCAAAATCCCGATCAATATCTCGCTGACACTGCTGTATGCGCTGCATACCCGCTGGTACTCGCTGATCAGCGACCTGGAGTTGAAGGATTGGGAGCGGACCGTCTTTCATCCCGAATATCAGAAGGAGATGACGCTCTGGTATCTGTTGGGTATGTATGCCTGGCATGGCAAGCATCATGTGGCGCATATCACCGGCCTGCGGGAACGAAACAAATGGTAATCGCTTACGATGAAAGACCTGCGCTGGAAGACTTTAGCATCCAAATATCTCTTTACAGACAACTGGCTTACGCTTCGTGCGGATACCTGCGAGACGCCGGAAGGCAAGGTGGTCACGCCGTATTATGTGTATGAGTTCCCCGACTGGGTGATGGCGGTGGCGCTGACGACAGACGGGAAGTTCATCCTGGAACGGCAATACCGCCATGCGGCGGGGGTTACGTGTATCGAGCTGCCCGGGGGATGTGTTGATGCAGGCGATGCTTCGCTGGAAGCGGCGTTGAGGCGGGAACTGCTGGAAGAGACCGGCTACACATTTGAATCGGTCGAATTCCTGGCCAGGGTCTCCGCCAATCCTTCGACCAACAGCAATTGGGCGCATCTTTATCTGGCAACCGGGGGCAGGCTCGAGCGGAACCAGAAACTGGACCCGAATGAGGAGATTGAGGTGTGTCTTTATTCTTATGAGGAGCTGAAAGAGCTGTTGCGTAAGAATGGCGTGGTGCAAAGCATGCATATGGCGGCTTTTTTCTATGCGTTTCAGCGGTTGGGTTGTATGGCATTGGATTAAATATTTTTGGACGGCGTAGGGGTCTACTGCGTCTGCCGCGTCATATGGGTATGTTCCGTCATTATATCCGCATCGCCATCCGCAGCCTCGCAAGGCAAAAACTTCTTTCCATCATCAATGTACTGGGCCTTTCCATCGGTCTCGCCTGTTTTTGTCTTATCCTTATCTTTTCGGTCAGCGAGTTCAGCTATGACCGCTGGCATAAAAAGGCGGGGCGGATCTATCGAACGGATTTTGAGGTCACCTTCACCGATGGAAGGCAGATGGGAAATGCAGGCACCCCTATGCCCATGGGGCCGGCGCTGAAGAAGGACTTTGCCGACGTAGTGGATTTTGCCCGCGTCAGCAGCCCGTCGGACATGCTCATGAAAGGCAAAAACGGTGTTCTCCAGCTTCCCATGACGTTCGCCGAAGAGCGTTTCTTCTCCATATTTTCCTTTCCGCTGCTGTCGGGGAGCCCGGCTGAGGCATTGAAAGGCCCATATTCACTTGTCCTCACCCGCAGCAAAGCCCTGCAACTTTTCGGGACCACCGACGCCGTTGGAAAAACGGTCCAGATCAGATCGGATACAGCCTACCGGCCCTTTGTCGTCACCGCCGTTGCGGAAGATATTCCAATCAACAGTAGTATCAGCTTCGATGTGATGGGCAGCTTCAATTACCTGGTGCATGAAGACTCCAGCCGGCAATGGGCATTGAACAACTGGTATGCAACCTTTGGCGACGAAACCTATGTTTTGCTGAGACCGCAGAGCCGGCTGGCGAGCGATTCGCAGCGGCTTGAACAATTCTATCTGCGGTATTTTCCTCCGGCCAGGCCGAACCCAAAGAGCCCGGGAAAACCCAAGGGCGGCCCAGTCGCTGCGACCCTGGGTCTCCAGCCCCTGACGGCTATCCATACGTCGACAAGCATTAGTGGCGGTGGTCCCTCGGACACCACCACTGATCCCAGGAATATCTGGATCCTGCTGGGTATAGCCGCGGGTATCCTGCTGATCGCCTCTATCAATTTCACGACGCTGGCCATTGCGCGTAGCGCGAGCCGGGCCCGGGAGATCGGGGTACGAAAGGTGGTTGGCAGTCTCCGCCGGCAGCTGATCGCGCAATTCCTGATGGAATCCTTTGTGCAGAGCGCGATTTCCACCGCGCTGGGCCTTCTGATCGCTTACTTCTTGTTGCCATGGTTCAGTCAGCTGTCGGGGCGGCCACTGGAGCTTTCCTTTACCCGTTTCCCGGAGCTGAACTGGCTGCTGGTCGCCACCACAGGGTTGGTGGGATTGCTGGCGGGCTTTTATCCGGCGATGGTTTTGTCGGGCTTCAACCCCATCGAGGTACTCCGTACCCGGGTCAAGCTTGGTGGCTCAAATTATTTTACCCGCGGATTGGTGACGATACAGTTTGTGTTGTCCATAGGGCTCGTGACTGCGACAGTGATCATCCTCCAGCAGGTACACTTTATGCGTTCCAGAGATCTGGGTATGATCAAGGAAAATACCGTCGTAATCCATACGCAGTATGCAGACGCGGCAAAGGTATATCCGCTGCTGCGGACGGAACTGACCGCCAATAAGTCGGTGATGGGCGTTACCGCCTCGGAGATCGGGTTGGGGGAAGGTCAGGGTCAAATGGGGGATGCATATGACTTCAAGGGAACGGTGAAAACGATCATCGAATATCCCGTCGACGCCGACTTTATACCGGTGATGGGCATGCGCCTTCTGGCGGGCCGAAATTTCGACCCGTCGATCACTTCCGATACCGTGGGTAATGTCATCGTCAATGAAACTTTCGCCCGGAATGAATTGGGCCTGGGGCCGCAACAGGCTATCGGGCAGCAGTTCAAATCGGTCCGCGAGAAGGCAACTAAAACTGTTATCGGGGTTGTCCGGGATTTCAATTTTGAGCGATTGAACAGAAAGGTTCGTTCCCAAATCTTCTTTATGCCGGTACAGTTCGCTCCCTCCGCTATCTTCGTCCATCTTCGCGGCGGGGACCCGACGGCGCCGATTGCAGCGATGCGCGACTTGTGGGCGCGTCTTGCTCCCGACGTGCCCTTCCAATACAGTTTCCTTGACGAGGACCTCGACCGCTTCTACAAGTCCGAGGCCCGCTGGGGCAATATTATCGCGTGGGCAGGGGGCGTTTCGGTCTTTCTCGCTGTGTTGGGGCTTTTTGGGCTGGCTGCACTTGCGGCAGCTAATCGGATCAAGGAGATCGGTATTCGACGCGTCCTTGGCGCGTCGCCAGTCGGGATCGTGACGCTGATGACCCGGAGTTTTCTCCGGCTGGTGTTGCTGGCCGCGGTTATCGCAGCGCCCCTGGCCTGGTATTTCATGCACCAATGGTTGCAGGAATATGCGTACCGGACCAATATCCACTGGTGGACCTTTGTCCTTACCTCGCTGGTAGCGCTGGTCATTGCCTATTTGACGATCGGGGTACAGGTGTTGCGGGCTGCCCGGTCCAATCCCGTGGAGAATCTTCGAACGGAATAGGATTACTTCACACTTCGGCGACGACGAAGACGCTGCCGCAGACGACGATCAGGTCTTTGGGCTTGGCGGCTGACTTTGCGGCCTGGAGCGCCTCGGCTACGGTAGGATAGGAGTGTCCTTTGAGGCCCGCGAAGCCGGCCTGCGCGGCCAGCTCTTCCTGCGGCAGCGCGCGGGGGATTTGGGCGCGGGTGAAATAGTAGTTGCCTTCCTGCGGCAGCAAGGTCAGCAGCTTGTCAATAGCTTTATCATTTACGAATCCCACAACGAGATGTAGTTCTTCATGGTCGGTGACTTCTATCTGCCTCAGCAACTGGCGGATGCCGTCCTCATTGTGGGCTACGTCGAGGACGACGTCGGGGTGTTCGTGGATGATCTCCCAGCGGCCATGCAGGCCCGTGAGACGCTTGACCTGGCGCAGGGCGCGGTGAACGACGGGTGGCTCCAGCTTCCAGCCGAGGCCGCGCAGCAGATGCACGGCTTCCAGCACGGTCAGGAGGTTGCGGGTCTGGTAAATGCCGGCCAGGTCGAGGGTATACCAATCCACTACATCGGCGACGGGAGTCGTGGCGATCTCCACATCCAGCGTATGGCGGCCGTATTTCCAGTCCGTGACATAGCGATGCCGGTCGGCGAAGGAAAGTGGGGCACTCTCGCGAGCGGCCTTTTGTTCGAACACGGGTGCGGTTAAGGGATCGTGTTCGCCGATGACGGCGGGGATATTTTGTTTGATGATGCCAGCCTTCTCGGCGGCGATAGCGGGCAGGGTGTTGCCCAGCAGGTTCATATGGTCGTAGCTGATATTGGTGATGATCGAGAGGTCGGGGGTGATGACATTGGTGCTGTCGAGGCGGCCGCCGAGACCGACTTCAACGATGGCGATATCGATGCTGTTGCGCGCAAAATAGTCAAAGGCCATGGCGACGGTCACTTCAAAAAAAGAAGGATCAATGGCTTCCGATACCGGCCGGATGCGATCGACAAAATCAACGACAGCCTCCTGGTCGATCATTTTCCCGTTGATTCGGATGCGTTCCCGGAAATCTTTCAGATGGGGTGAGGTATAGAGGCCGGTCTTATAGCCTGCTTCCTGGAAGATGGCGGCGAGCATATGGCTGGTGGAGCCCTTCCCGTTGGTGCCGGCAATATGAACGGACCGGAACCGGCGTTCGGGATTTTCGATGAATTCGAGAAGGCGAAGGGTATTGGTGAGGTCTTCGCGGTAGGCGGCGGCGCCGATCCGGCTATACATCGGGAGTCTGCTGAACAGGTAATCCAGCGTTTGCGGATAGTCCATCATAGGAGGGCAAAGATAGAATGCTTTGCTTAACCGTGAATCTTGAAGTTGAAGATGATGGTGCCGACCG
>DATMLR010000349.1:0-3767 GCA_035570015.1 Puia sp. | reverse complement strand
CGGCGAACCGAGAGCGACTATGGTCCAGGATCAGGCCTGCCAGGAAGGTCAGGACCGTGACGATACCGCTTACAATAATTAATTTTTTACCCATTGAATCTAATATACATTGGACAAATATACATAAGACAACGATATATTTGGTAAAAAAGAAAACTTCACCTCATTCAGGCGCACGCCCCTACTTACCCGCCGGCTCCGTCGTCTGGAGCCCGTTCTCGAAACCGGGCCCCGACCCGTTGTATAGCAAATACACCGATTTTTCCTTTTGCAGAATAGTAAGGATGTTGGCGAAATCTTCCAGATGATAATAGAGCTGGATCTGGCCGCTAGTGATCCCATCAGCCGGCAGGACCCTCGGTTATGAATTTATCCTTTTCGTCACATCAACCCTGCTCCATAGCAACGCCCCCACTAACAATACGCCCACCATCAGGAATTGGGGTGCATCGAAACTACCGCTAAGATCCACTATTCTGCCGAAAAAGATAGACATGAGAAAAGCGCCGGTCTGACCGACAAAATTCATGATCCCGGCAACGGTCCCCGCACGGTCGCCGCCCAATTCCACACAAGAAGCGAAACTGTTTGTTATAATCGGGGGCTGAAAAAAATGCGCGGCTAGTAAAGACAACGCCACAATCAAATGATTGCTGGATTCGGCCGCAATAAGGACAAATATGGCCATCAGACAGGAACAGACCACCCCGATCAGCCGTCGCGCCAGCCGAAGACCCCGCCGGCGAATAAGCCAATCGCTGAATAATCCCGACAGGAACGCAGAAAACATCGCAAATACAAATAGCCAGCTAGTGGTCATTTTCATCTCCTGCTCCGAGAAATGCTTCCCTTCCTGCAAATAATTGGGCATCCAGGCGACAAAAAAATAGTTTGCCCACTGGACACAAAAATATGAGCCAACCAATAATAAAAGCATTGGTCTTCGGAAAACCTCCTTCCAGGAAAAACCCGTATGATGAGAAACGAATCGCCGGTTAGTTTCGATAAAATCCCTTTCCTTCGTGGTGATTTGGGGCATCTCATTCGGGTGATTCCGAAACCACCGGTAACAGACGACCACCCAGCATAGACCCAATACCGCGTTGACAAAAAATGGTGCACGCCAACCAAAAGCTACCGCGATTGGAACAACGATCAACGGGGCAATGCCCGCGCCGGCGCTGGATCCCATCGAGAATAAGGCTATCCCCAGCGAGGTTTCGGACTTGGGGAACCACCGACAAATCGTGCCGGTGCTGTTCGGATAGGCCCCCGCTTCACCCATACCAAATAAAAAGCGGACGATGATCAAACTCATAAAGCCGTTTGCCGCACCGGTCAGCGCGGTAAAGACCGACCACCAAATGACGATGCGAAGAAATACCTTTCGTTGTCCCCAACGGTCACCCAGCAACGCGGATGGCACTTCGAAGATCGCGTAGGCAAGCGCGAAAGCGCCCAGGACATAACCAAACTGGGTATTGCTTAAATGCAAAGCGGCCTTGATCCGAACGCCTACAAGCGAAACAGTGACCCTATCCAAATACGTGATCAGGATCAGAAAAAATAAAAGAATGCCCACCCGATAACGGTAAGGGAATTTCAGGGTTAATGTCATAAAGGGGTTAAGTCTTGAATCTACACCAATTCCATAACGTGGCCAAAACCAAACAATCAAGCTAGCTCAACACCAACCCCTCCTTTAAAGCATCTTCATACCGGGCCTTATCAAAGGTGTACAAATGCGGCGACCGATGCGCGCCGATGTTCCGCTTCTCATCCAGCTTCTTCAACAATCCCATCGAAATGAGTTTTTTTGGAAAATTACTCACATCCAGCTTCTTTCCCAGCAAAGTCTCATACAGCGAATGGATCTCTGATAACGTGAATTTCTCGGGAAGAAGACTGATCCCGATCGGGTAATGATAAAGCTGGATCCGCATCGTATGCAGCGCCTCCCGAACCATCTCGTCGTGGTCATATTCCAACTTCGGCAAGCGGTCGAGATCGAACCACGCGCAAGCCTCGGACATCAGATCCGGATGCGGAACGGATTGTGAAAAATCCGTTATGGAATAGAAACCGATCGAGACTGTCTGGTCAAGGAGCCAGTTGTCCCGCTTGATCCGAACTCCGGTGGCTTCAAACCATTTCTCCTCGTCGTAATCATCAAAATTCAACCGGGTGGGATCGCCGAATGTCTTGAACTGCTGCAGGAACAGGTTATCAATCCCCGTACGCTCCCGGACATTCCGCTCCGCCGCTTCCACCAGCTTTTCCGTGCGTTTGATATACCCCCCCGGCAGATTCCAACCGTCCAGAAAAGCGCGCTTGATCAGCAATAGCTTCAACTGCCGCTCATGATACCCGAAAATGGCGCAATCCAGCGATACATGCGGGATATAATACTTGTAGCCGTTCAGGAGAAAGTCCTGGACCTCATCGGATGTATCCATTCCACAAATTTATTTAGTAATTTTCACTAAATGACAAATTTTTTCCTTTACCTTCATTTTGTAATCTTCACTAAATAACATATGCAATGCCATCCTCATCAAGAAGGCGCTTTCTGCGCAATGTCGCCCTTGGCGCCGCAGGCCTCAGTGTCACTTCCGCCAGCCTTAGCCTGGCCGCTTCCCTTCCGCCCCGCGTCCTCAACGTCCCGGAGCCTGATCCAACCCCCTCCCGCCCCGATCTTTTTTTCAAAATCGCGCTCTCGCAATTCTCCTTCGCCAGTCAGTTCTGGACAAAAAAGCTCGACCCACTTGACTTCCCCGCCAAATCTAAAGAGCTGGGCATCACGGGGCTCGACTACTGCTCCATGTTCTATGTTGGCAAAGCGAAAGATGCAGCCTTCCTGGGAGAACTAAAGAAGCGTTCAGCCGATGCCGGGACCTATAACCTCCGGATCATGGTCGACGGGGAAGGTGTGCTTGGCGACCTCAACGATACCAACCGCCTCAAGGCGGTGGAGAACCATTACAAATGGATCGATGCTGCTGCCGCCCTTGGTTGTCCGATGATCCGCGTCAACGTCGAAGGTGATGGCGCCCCCGGGGACGTAGCGAAGGCAGCCGTCGATAGCCTTGGCCGGCTGATCGAATATGGCCGCACGACAAATACCGACGTCATCGTCGAGAACCATATCGGCATCTCCTGCAATGGAGCATGGCTCGCCGGTGTTATGAAACAGCTGAATAGCCCCCACGGTGGCACCCTCGCCGATTTCGGCAATTTTTGCATCAACCGCACCAAACCCGAAACACAGGACATCGCCGGCTACATGAAGACAAAATGCCTCGAAGAATACGACCGCTACAAGGGGATCACTGAACTGATGCCCTATGCCAAGGGCGTTCATGCCAAATCGCACCTCTTCACAGCCGACGGCAACGACCAGGAAACCGACTTTTCCCGGATGTTCAAGATCATCAAGGATTCCGGCTTCACCGGTTGGGTCAGCATTGAATACGAAGGCGGCCTCATAAAAATGTACACCAAGGACGACAAATACCTCGACGACTATGCCGGCACAACCGCGACCAAAAATCTCGTTGAAAAAGCCGGCCGCCAAAATTCATAATTATGCAGCTCATCAAACCATCTACTACTTACGATGTGGTGGTCATCGGCTCCGGCGCGGGCGGCGGCATGGCCGGTTATGTACTGGCCAACGCCGGGATTAAAGTGTTGATGCTCGAAGCCGGTCCGTTCTTCGACCCCGCCAAAGACTCCCAGCAACTGAAATGGCCGTACCAGTCTCCGCG
>DATMLR010000348.1:0-3650 GCA_035570015.1 Puia sp. | reverse complement strand
TATGCGGAAGGCAGGTCGTCAACAACTATCACCGCTATTCAAAAATCCAGCTCGAAAAAGCAAAAAAGAAAAATACCGTCAGCTTTAATTTGAACTATTCCAATGGGACGCTGATGCCGGGAATCATCTACACATTCAGATAACGGGTAGGGTTGAGGCTACAGGTAATAGCGACCCCGTCTTTGGGGGTCTTCCCAGTTAAACATCACGAATATCCGCTGTTCTGTCTGCGTGTAGTGCAATGGCGGGAATGGGGCCTGATAGTGGTCGTTAAAATAGATGATTTGTTCCACTCCAACGCTCATTGTTCGGTATACATGGGCCGTAGCGCGGGGTCTCAGTACGCCGATATGGTTGTTGCCAAGAGAATTAACGGGCGATTCATCCTTCCCGGTATTGTTGAATGCATGAATGAAATAATAGGAATACCAAAGGCTTAGAGTCCCGTATTTGTTTATAGTGATAGCGGTTTCACCTTTCCACTCCCAGCCATACGCAAAGCGGTAGTCCCTGTAAAAGGAAGTATCTGTGACGGGGCCAATGCTGCTCCCCGCGAAGGGCACTATGGCCAGGTGAAGATTGAGATCGAGGTTGGATACTTTACCCAGAGGTAACCTGGTAATCAAACCCGGCCCGAAGGCGATCGTCGATAATTCGAATGCCTTGGCATCATAATAGTCATAATGCTGAAAGCCGCCGGCAAAAATGTTCAGTTTGCCCAGCCGAAGACTTTTTCCAAGCAGGGCTCCATATCCCGTGATATTGTCCACTACTTTTCTCCCCACGCCAAAGTTCAGTTCGGCCCTGAATTTGAAGAAATCATAAGGCTTTGTCGGACGGGTTTCGAATGGGTTGCCGTAATTGAGCTGGATATTCACCATTTCGTCGGTGTGCCCGGACAGCAGAGCATTTGTTTGGTTGTTGATGGAATGGGCGCCGACGAAGAAGGCAATATTGACCGGCTCTTTCTGATAGATCTCTTTATTGACCCGCCTTCTACACTTTCCGTCAAATAGACGGTTTACTTCCCTTACGGGGTCGACCAGTCCCGCGAAGATTTCCCTAAAAACCCGTTCGGGGCCCGTCGTCCGATCGTCCAGGATATTGGAACTTAAGCGATACATTACTTCCCCCAACAGTTCTCCGTCTACTGTCGTATTGATCAGATCTTCCCGTTCGGGTTTCCCGTTTTCACCAAAGATCTTCCACATATAGCTGCCGGCAAATACGATTGGCGCCGATTGCCAGAAATTATAGCCGTTTGTGCGAGCGGCACTAAAGTAAAAGCTGCCCATCATCGGATGGGACAAGAAATTATTGCCAAACCTGTCCTGATCCCACTCCCAGCCGTTTGTCCAGGGAAATCCCGCATGAAGATTCCGGTTCCAGGAATGGATATCCACGTCTGCAAACTGCAGCTTCAGCAGAGATCTGTCCACTATATTGAGAATGGTGTTTTCAACGACTACCTGTGCGGCAGGCCGCCAAATCTTACTCTTCCTGTTGTATTCGGGATCGTCGTTCAGTAAATCACCGTACCTGCTGTATTTTGTCGTATCCAGGCCGGGCAGTTTTCGGGGTTCTACACCCGCCGAGTCGGTATTCCAGGCAATCATTCGTTTTCTTATTGCCTTTAGCTGACCCTCGATATCGCCTTTTGCCGGCACGATGGTGTCCTGAGCCGGGTTTTGTGCCACGAGGACTTTTGCAGGCAGCATCAAAAAAACAAAATAAAGAAGAAAATATCGCTTATTCATAGTCGACTGATGCGGCTGCAGAAAAAGGAAAAAAGCAAATGAGAGAAGAAGTGACGAATCTACCCTTACAAAATATAGACCATTTAGACTAGCGCACCGCAAGACCGGCATGCAAACAGGGACGGACAGCCGATGCAATACCCGAAATTCAATTTTTATTCAGAATTCAATTTCCCGGATCGATGAAGTATGGGTAGAAGATTCTACAGCGGGAACCGCGGGCCTATTTCTTACCCATAGCATATTGGATGCCTGCGAGCAGGTGATGCAGGAACAGCGTATCGGACCATGTCTGGTCGGTGTGACCGAGAGCGGTATAGAACGAGCGGCCGCCGTCGAAGTTGTGATACCAGGACATTGGGTGATTGTCGCCGTTAGCTCCGCCGGTGTAGGAGGTCTCGTCGATCCTGATGAGGACGTGGATATCGGGGTTGAGATATTTAAAATTGTATAATTCGTCAAAATGGGTCCAGGGGTCGGGGAAGCCCTCCGTGGCGGGGTTGGTCTTATCCACGATAAAGAACCGCGCCTCCTGTTGTTGATTGGGGTGCGATTTGAAATAGCCGCCTACGAGGTCGCCGTACCATTGCCAGTTGTATTCGCAGTCGGTTGCGGCGTGGATGCCGACGAAGCCGCCGCCGTGATGGATATAGTTCTGCAATGCGGTTTGTTCCTTCGGGCCGAAGACTTTGCCGGTCGGACTGAGGAAGATGAGGGCGGCGTATTTGCGGAGAATCTTCGGGCGGAACCAGGTCGAGTCGATAGTAGTATCGACGGCAAAGCCGTTCCGGGCCCCCAACTGGCGGATGGCGGCAATGCCGGTGCTGATGCTCGCATGATGGAAGCCGTTCGTCTTACAGAAGATAAGCACTTTCGGCTGGTAGAAGATCTCCAGGGTGGGCCGGTGGGTGGGGGCGGCGAGGAACCATGCCGAGAGAAGGACGGACAGGAGAGGTTTCATCGTCGCGGGATTTAGCTTTTCTTCAGTGAAAGGATGTAGGTGACCATTGTCCGGATGTCGTCTTCCTTAACGCCGGGGTGGGGGGTCATGATATTAGCGCCCCAGACGCCGGTGCCGCCGGACTGGATCTTTTTGATCAGGTGGTTGACGATGGTGTCGCCTGCGTGGGCGTATTTGACAGCTACATCTTCATAAGCCGGGCCGGTATTCGGACCCTGGCCAACCCGAACCGCGTGGCAGGCGGTACAGTCGTTGGAACCGATCAGTTCGAGGCCTTTGTCGGATGCGGCGGAGGCACCGGGGGTAGCGGTGGTTGCTGAGGCAGAAGCGGTGTCTTTGGTCTGGGCGGATTTGGTTTCGCCGCCGTTGTTGCCGCAGGCGGTTATAAAAATTGCAGCTGAGAAAATGAGCAGTAAATTGTTTCGCATGGTTATTTGTTTGGGAGCTGAAATTAAGGGCTCCAAGTTATCGATTTAAACCCAAAACTGTACGGTTGAATTTCTCGTCTTTACCCGTGCCGGCAAAGTCGTCGAAAGCTTTGTCGGTGACGTGGATGATATGGTTTTTGATGTAGGGGGCGCCTTCTCTGGCGCCGTCCTCCGGGTGTTTGAGGCAGCATTCCCATTCGAGAACGGCCCAACCTTTGTAGTCGTAGGCGGCCAGCTTGCTGAAAATGGATTTGAAGTCGACCTGGCCATCGCCGAGGGAGCGGAAGCGGCCTGCGCGGTCGAGCCACGATTGGTAGCCGCCGTAGACGCCCTGGCGGCCGGTGGGATTGAATTCGGCATCCTTGACATGGAACATGCGGATGCGTTCGTGTTAGATGTCGATATATTCCAGGTAGTCGAGGCATTGCAGCACGAAATGCGAAGGATCGTACAGCAGGCAGGCCCGGGGATGGTTATTGGTGTGTTGCAGGAACATTTCGTAGG
>DATMLR010000347.1:0-12751 GCA_035570015.1 Puia sp. | reverse complement strand
CAACTACCTGTCCCACTATATCATCGGCAACGACGTGATGATCGTCAATACCAATGAGCTTACGACTACCGACCACGCCAAATTCGGCAACGGTATCCTCAAGGAAGGCGAAGAAGAATCCATCCGCATCTGGCTGGAGGTCTGCAACGAGAACGGCGGCCGCAGTATCATCCCTTTCAACGGGATGCTCCCCGGTGACGCATGGCTCTGGAGCCGCTTTCGCGACGATGCCAATTTACAGAACAAGTTCAAGGAATTCACCGCCTCCGCTTTCGATAACCGTCGCGGCTACTATGGAAAGATCGGCGACCGCACCGTCATCAAAAATTGTAAGATCATCAAGGATGTCTGGATTGGCACAGACGCCTACCTTAAAGGCGCCAACAAATTAAAGAACCTCACCATCAACTCCTCCGCCGAAGCGGCCTCCCAGATCGGCGAAGGCTGCGAGCTGGTCAATGGCATCGTCGGTTTCGGATGCCGGATCTTCTACGGCGTAAAGGCCGTCCGCTTTATCATGGCTTCCCATTCACAACTCAAATACGGCGCACGCCTGATCAACTCCTATCTCGGAAACAACGCCACCATCTCCTGCTGCGAAGTGCTCAACTCCCTGATCTTCCCCGCACACGAACAGCATCATAACAACTCCTTCCTCTGCGCCGCTCTCGTGATGGGCCAAAGCAATATGGCCGCCGGCGCAACCATCGGCTCCAACCACAATTCCCGGAGTGCCGATGGCGAGATCATTGCCGGCCGCGGCTTCTGGCCCGGCCTCTGCGTCAGCCTCAAGCACAACTCCCGCTTTGCCTCCTATGCAATCCTGGCCAAGGGCGACTATCCGGCCGAGCTGGACATCCCGATCCCGTTTGCCCTCATCAGCAACGATGTGTCCAGCGACGAGCTGATTGTCATGCCCGCATACTGGTTCCTCCACAATATGTACGCCCTGGCCCGTAACTCCTGGAAATATACCGACCGCGACAAACGCACCGATAAGACCCAGCTGCTGGAATTCGACTACCTCGCCCCCGATACGATCAGCGAAATGGTCGGCGCCCTCCGCATCCTGGAAGAGCTCGCGGGCACGGCCGTCAACCAACTCCACCCTGTAGCCGAGCCCGAGATCATTGCGACAGGCTGGGAGAACAGCGACCGCAAGGTCAGACTCGTCAAGACCCCGCAGGCCTATGCGATCTTCAAGGAACTCATTGCCTACCACGCCGCCACCCAGCTATTGAACCATATCCGGAAAGAGAAGATCGCCTCCTTCGACGATCTCCTGAAATCTCTTCCACCCACCCCGCCCTTCACACCCTGGGTCAACGTCGGCGGTCAGTTGATCCGGAAGGCCGAGCTGGACAAGCTTATCGGGCAAATTCACGCAGGCAAAGTCCGCGGCTGGGGCGAAATCCACGAGTTTTATCGCCGCCAGGCCGAACAATACCCCACTGACAAGCTCCACCATGCCCTTGCGGCGCTCCGGCAGATCACCGGCGCCACCCTGCGCAAGACCGGCCCCAAAGGTTTCGCCACCCTTCTCCGTCAGGCCATCGCAACCCGCGATTGGATGACAGCCGAAATCTATGCAACCCGCGAAAAGGATTACAGCAACCCATTCCGCAAAATGGTCTATGAATCCACGGAGGAAATGGACGCCGTCGTCGGCCGCCTCGAAGACAACAGCTTTATAAAGCAGGAAAAAGAAGCCGCGGGAAAATATCGGCGGGAAGTTAACAAGGTCCTGCGGAAATTCGGTTTATGATTACCGTTTAACCGAATCCAAAGAAATCGCCTTAATTGTATCCGGCGCTGCCGCAACAACCGAATCAACACGCTTCGTCGAAAGAGCCGCAGGCTCCGGGCTATTATTGCAAGCCGCCAGAATACCCGCACCGCCCAGCGCACCCGCAAGCACGATAACAACGATCTTCATAGTAATATCTATTTCTTCCGGAAGAACAACCGCAGCGGAACCCCCTTGAAATTAAAGGACTCTCGCAGCTTATTCTCCAGATAATTTTTATACGGCTGTTTCACATCATCCGGGAAATTGCAAAAGAAGGCAAAAGACGGCACCACCGTCGGCAGCTGAGTGATATATTTAATTTTGAGCGGCGTCCCCCGCACAACCGGCGGATGATAGTCCTCCACCGCTTTTAACATCACCTCGTTCAGCACGGACGTCGGCACCCTACGCTGCCTGTTCTCATGGACGGTCAGCGCTGTCTCCACCGCCTTGAAGATCCGGGTCTTGTCGATGACCGAAATAAAGAGGATCGGCAGATCCGTAAAAGGCGCGAGCCGCTCCTTCAGCTCCTTCTCATATTCTTTTGCCGTATTGGTCTCCTTCTCTACGAGATCCCATTTATTGACCAGCAACACGATCCCCTTCCCCTTCTTTACCGCCAGACTGAAGATATTCAGGTCCTGCGCCGTGATCCCCTTGGACGCATCCAGCATGAGCAGACAGACATCCGCGTCATCCATCGCCTTGATGGCCCGGATCACCGAATAAAACTCCAGGTCCTCGTGAACCTTTGTCTTCCGCCGGATACCCGCCGTGTCGATCAAAATAAAGTCCTTCTGAAAAAGATTGTACCGCGTATGGATCGTATCCCGCGTCGTACCCGCAATTTCACTCACGATCGTCCGCTCCTGACCGATCAACGCGTTCAGTAGGGATGACTTGCCGACGTTCGGCTGACCGATAATGGCAAATTTCGGCAACCCTTCCTCTTCCGTCGCGGGCTGATCCTCGGGGATCAATGCGCATAGCGCATCCAGCAACTCCCCCGTCCCACTTCCCGTCATCGAGGAAAGAAAAAAGACCTCCTCCAACCCCAAGCTGTAGAACTCCGTCGCCTCCAATAGCCGGTCGCTATTGTCTACCTTGTTCACCGCCAGAAAGACCGGCTTCGTCGTCCGCCGCAACACGTCGGACATCTCCTCATCCAGCGTTGTGATCCCTGTCGCACAATCGACCATAAAGATCAAAGCGTTTGCCTCCTCCACCGCGATCAGCACTTGCTTGCGGATCTCCCGCTCAAAGACATCCTCGCTGCCCGCCACAAATCCCCCGGTATCGATGAGATTGAAGGTTTTCCCCGCCCATTCGGCAATGCCGTATTGCCTGTCCCTCGTCACTCCGCTCTCGTCATCCACAATGGCTCTACGCTGTTCCAACATTCGGTTAAAAAATGTACTCTTGCCAACATTCGGCCGGCCAACAATTGCCACGGTAAATCCACTCATATGTATCCGTATTCTTTCAGAAAAATCTCCGTATCCCTCCATTTCGGCCGCACTTTTACAAACAGCTCCAGGAAAACTTTATTCCCGATAAACTGCTCGATATCCTTACGCGCCAACGACCCCAGTTCCCGGATCATCTTCCCCTTTTCCCCGAGAATGATCCCCTTCTGCGATTCCCGCTGCACGATAATGTCGGCCCTGATCTTTGTCAGCGTACTCTTTTCGGAATACTCCTGCACCAGCACCGTCGTCTGATAAGGGATCTCGTCCCCATAAAGCAGAAAGATCTTTTCCCGGATCAATTCACTGGCGAAGAATTTGGTAGGCAGGTCGGTCAGATCATCCCCTTCGAAGAAGGGGTGTCCCTCCGGCAACATCCGCAGCACCACCGACAACAGCTCAGGCACATTTGTCTTCTTCAACGCCGAGATGGCCAGTACCTCCCGGACATAGGATTTGCTCCCGAAGTAGTCTTTCCCCGCCCCGATCTTCTCCGCCGCCACCCCGTCGATCTTATTCAGCACCACGAGCGCCGGGACCCGAAGCTGCAAGGCCTGGAACAAGACGTCATTTTCGCCCCAGTCATCCCGGATGTCCAGCAGCAGCAGCGCCAGGTCCGCATCCTCCAGCGAGTTCCTGACTGCCTGCATCATCTTTTCATGGAGCTTATATCGCGGCTCGATAATACCCGGCGTATCGGAAAAGATCACCTGATAGTCATCAGCCGTCAGGATCCCCTTGATCCGATGCCGCGTCGTCTGTACCTTCGGCGAGACAATAGCCAGCTTCTCGCCCATCAGGGCATTGAGCAAAGTGCTCTTTCCGGCATTCGGCTTCCCAAATATGCTGACAAATCCAACTTTCATTCTCCCCTCAAATATAAAAAAAGGGCCCGTAAGGCCCTGATTACTTGGCCTCTTGAAGAGGCCCGCTTGGTTGCGAAGGCTGGGATCGAACCAGCGACCTTCGGGTTATGAGCCCGACGAGCTACCGCTGCTCTACTTCGCGATGTGGAGGACAAAAGTACGTCCCTTTAGCTTCCCAACCAAATTATGTATGGAATCTTTCAAGCGCGCCCGCCTTACCGATCGACTCAGTCCCCCTTTAACGATCAACCCTTATGAGACACGCTGCTCGCTCCGCTGGAATGGGATTCCCGGAGCACACCCGACCCCTTGTAATAGACGCCGCTGGCTCCCGAACAATCGGCATCCAGCTCCTTATTGACTGTTATCTGAACATCCGATGCCCCCGTCGCATGCGCACTGCAGGTTTCCACCGCCAGGTCATACCCCTTTACTTCACTAGCCCCTGACAAACGGATGGTCGCCATCCCTGCCACCTGACCCGTAAGATGCGAATCCGACGCACCGCTTTGATCAACCGACAGTTGATTCACCTTGATCGCACCCTTGAAGCCGCTGGCGCCCGAGAGATTCAGCGTTAGCTTGTCCCCCGCGATCACCCCATCGACATAGGCATTACTCGCCCCTGACGCCGTGATCTCATCCAGGCTCGTGAACGAAACGTAGGCTTTTAATTTGGTGTTTCCCAGATGCCACCATTTCCACGACCCTTCCAGCCGGATGATCAGGATACCATCGACGACCTCCGTCTTGATCCGATCCCGCATCTTGAGATCATTCGCGCTCACCACCACCTTCTCCTCCTGCCCCTGGGTAAGATACAGGTCGAACGCGCTCGAGACCCGGATGCCATGGAACCCCTTCACTGACCTAAGTTCGGCATTCGGATCCTGAATAACGGTCTCCTGCGCCCGAACAGTCACGACCAGCAGGCACCCTACCACAAAAGCAAGGACTTTACTCATACTCATAAAGGTAAAAAAAATAACTTCATCAATCTTTTCTCGATACACTCCCCGAGCCGCCCGAATGCGATTCCCGGACCGAACCATTTCCCTTATAGTGAATATCGCTGCCGCCGCTGGCTGAAGCATCCAATTGTTTGTTGACGGTGATATACACATCGCTGCCGCCGCTGGCTGAAGCCTGACAGTTGTCGACGGCCAGATCATAGCCATGGAAATCACTGCCGCCGCTTGCATGCACATTCAATTGCGCAGCGGTCCCGCTGACATATACATCCGCTCCCCCCGACTGACCAACCGTCAGCTCCCCGATTTCCAGTTTTCCGTGCAAATCACTGCCCCCCGACAAATGGACCTCCAGCTTTTGAGATTTGATCGTCTCGTCGATATACACGTCCGAGCCGCCCGAAGCCCTCAGCTCATCCAGCGTTTTACAAGAGACATAGGCCTTCAGCTTACGGTTGCCCCAGCCCCAATGCCATTTATCATCCAGGTAGATATGCAGAATGCCATCCTGCACCTCCGTTACGATCCGGTCCCGGTACTCCGGATCGCTGGCGCTAACCGCGACGGCTTCATCACCACTCTGACTAAGATAAAGGTCAATGCCGCCGCCGACCTGAACACCATGAAAGCCGCTGGCTGTCCGCTTCTGCGCGTTGGGATCGTTGATAACTTTTGGATTCTGAGCAATAGCCGTGACGCCGGCCAGGATAAATACCGCTAGGAACGTAAAATTTTTCATGATCAGCACTTTTATTAAAGACACGACTATTCATTCATTGTTGCATCTTCTCACCTTTCGACCTCAACCCTTCGAAATATTACCGCCGCCGAACGTATGGGTCTCCCGGATCGAAGCATTGCCTTTATAGCGGATATCACCCCCGCCGTGGACGGTCGCATCAAGCGATTTATTGACCGTTACAAAGACATCTCCGCCGCCGCTGACGTGCGCCTCACAGCTGTCGGTCGCCAGCTCAAAGCCGTGAAAGCCGCCGCCGCCGCTCACATGTACATTAAGCGTCCCCGTGGTACCACCGATATACAGTTCGCCGCCGCCCGAGATACCTGCCGTCATTTGACCCGCTTCGAATCTGCCATGCAGCTGACCCCCACCGGACAAATGGACGTCCAGCCGCTCCGACTTGATCGTCTGGTCGACATGGATATTCGAGCCGCCGGAACCTTTTAGTTGATCCAGAACCTTGCACGAGACATAAGCCCTCAGTTTCACCGAGCCGTTCCAGCTCCAATGCCACCCGTGATCCTCCAGATAAATGTGCAGGATACCGTCTGTTACTTCCGTCCTGAGCCGATCCCTCAATTCAGGGTCATTTGCACTGACCGCCACCGCTTCCTCATCGCCCTGGGTAAGAAAAAGCTCGATGCCGCCGCTGACCCTGATCCCATGAAAATCGGCGACCGAACGCTTCTGCGCATTGGGGTCATTGATAATTTTCGGATTCTGAGCAAAGACCACCAGCCCGGCCAGCAGTGATACAGTTAGTAAGGCAAGATTTTTCATGATCGGCAATTTTTTTTCTTGCTTTTAGGACGGTCTCCCATCCAAAAAAGTTACAGTTCCGCTTGAAGAAATTGCCGTACCTTCCCATGAACCGCCCACCCCGACGGCTGATAATTACTGTCTTATGCTAAAATTCACCCTCTTTTCCTGCTCCTTGCTTTGCAGCATCGTAACCGTTCTGGCCCAACAGGCTCCCGTTCCCCGCCTCATCCGCCCCGGTGACCTCTATCGCCTTCCCGCCATCAGCGACCCCCAGCCCTCCCCTGATGGAAAATGGGTCTCCTACACCCTCACCACGATCGACTCGCTGAAAGATACCCGCAACTCCGACGTCTGGATGATCAGTTGGGACGGAACCCAGGATATCCAGCTCACCAACAGCCCCGACGGCGAATCCCACGCCCGCTGGAGCCCCGACGGTCGCTATATTTCCTTCCAATCCTCGAGGCAATCAACCGAAACGATTAAAGGCAGCCAGGTCTGGCTGATGGACCGCCGCGGCGGGGAAGCCAAACGTCTGACCGAGATAAAGGGCGGAGTCGACGATTACACCTGGAGCCCCGACTCCAAACAGCTCCTCCTTACCCTCACCGACCCCGATCCGGAAGACAGCAGTAAGATCAAGACCACCAAGCCATACGTCATCGACCGTTATCAATATAAACAGGACGTTCAGGGATACCGTTACAAGAAAGTCCATACGCATCTCTATCTCTTCAATATCGCCGCGAAAAAGCTCGATACGCTGACCAGGGGAAGCCATGACGAAGGCTCGGCAGTCTGGAGCCCCGAAGGGTCGGCTATCGCCTTTGTCAGCAACCGCACCGAAGACCCGGACAAGAACGAGAATACCGATATTTATATCATCGAAGCCAAACCCGGCGCCGCCATGCGCCAGCTAACCGACTGGAAAGGGACCGACAACAGCCCCCGCTGGAGCCCCGACGGCCGGACCATCGCCTATACCCGCAGCGTCTCAGATGAAGTCTACCATATGTATGACGAACCCGTGCTCTGCGTTGTCCTCGCTGCCGGCGGCACTTCCAAATTACTAAGCCGCTCCCTCGACCGGCCGGTCTTCAACCCGCGCTGGACAAAAGACGGCAAATCGATCGTTGCGCTCGTGGAAGACGATCGCAGCCAATATATCGGCACTTTTACCGCCGACAACGGCACACTGACCCGGATGACTGCCGGTGACCGCGTTTTTACCACACTCGAACCCATTGGTGATCACTTTCTCGCCATAGGCAGCGATGCCCGGACCCCCGCCGAAATTTTTGCCCTCGATAGCGGCACCGACGGCCGCCGCCCCATCACCGACGGCCGCCGCCCCATCGCCGACGGCCGCCGCCTCACCCATCATACCGACGAATTTCTCGCCCCGCTCGAACTGGCAAAAGTCGTCCCGTTCACTTCCCGGAGCGCCGATGGCACCCCTGTCTCCGGCATCTATTACCGACCCACTAACGTGCCGGAAGGAAAGAAGCTCCCGCTCATCCTCTTTATCCACGGCGGACCCGTCAGCCAGGACGCACTCAATTTCGATCTTTCCAGACAAATCCTCGCCGGGGGGGGCTACCTCGTGGCCGCCGTCAACTATCGCGGAAGCAGCGGCCGCGGACTCAATTACTCTAAAGTGATTTCTGCTGATTGGGGAAATAAGGAAGTAATGGACTTGCACGGCGCGGTAGACTACCTCGTCAAAGAAGGACTGGCCGACCCCGACCATCTTGGCGTTGCCGGATGGAGTTACGGCGGCATCCTCACCGACTACCTCATCGCCTCCGATACCCGGTTCAAAGCGGCCAGCAGCGGAGCCGGAACCGGATTTACCCTCTCACTCTATGGCGTCGATCAATATATCAATCAATATAACAATGAGATCGGAACTCCCTGGACCAGCATCGACCGCTATCTAAAAATCAGCTATCCCCTCCTGAAAGCTGACCACATCAAGACCCCCACCCTCTTTATGAGCGGCGATAAAGACTTCAACGTTCCAACCGCCGGCAGCGAACAGATGTACCAGGCTCTCCGCACACTGGGCGTGCCCACCGAACTGATCATCTACCCCGGCCAGTTCCACGGTATCAGCATACCCTCTTACCTACGAGATCGGTTCGACCGCTGGCTTGCCTGGTTTAACAAATACCTCGGCCCGCCCGCACCATGATCAACCGCCTCCAATCCTAACTGCGGCGAATTCGCCGCAGTTAACCCAAACGCCGCGAACACACATCCGCGCCATGATCCGCCGCGCCCTAACCGCCGAAACGGTCCTGCCACGCATTCATTCCCCCGGTCAGATTCTTCACATTCGAAAACCCGGCCGTCTCCAGAGTCAGACAAGCCTGCCCGCTCCGGTTCCCGCTGCGGCAGTAACAGATCACCTCCTCCTCTTTCCAGTCATCCACCGCATCCGTCTCCATCTGCTGGATCCTCCCCAGCGGCAGCAACACCCCGCCGATATTGAAATTCTCATGTTCAAACGGTTCCCGCACATCCAGCAAGTGTATGGATTCGCCGGCATCCAGCCGCGCCTTTAACTGCTCAACTGAAATAGTCTGCATATGCTTCGAGTATTGATATTAGTATCCATTGGGCGCAAGCGACGCACTGTCGCCGCCGGGGACCGGTCTCTGGGTACTCAGCCAAATGCTTATACTCTGCCCCGCATGAATATGATTGGGCCCTTCGTCCCCGAATTGAGGCGGATCCTGCTTTACAATATAGGCCTCCGACGAGTCGCGGACATCCGGGCCCCGCGTTACATAACCGACGGAAAGCCCCATAGAATCAAGTCTCCCCCTGGCCTGAACATACGTCAGACCGATCAGATCGGGCACCCCGAATTCCTGACCCCCGATACCGCTTCCCAGCACCAGCGTAATGGCGCTTCCTTCCTGGATACTCGTCCCGGGCTTGATCGTCTCACCCTTATATTGCTGATCCAGCACCGAATTCCGGGCAAAGTCAGGCTTAAAGATGGTGTCTCCCATATTCAGTCCATATTGCCGCAATACATTTACAGCAGCGCGGAAACTCATGCTGACCAGGTTAGGCATCTGGATAAAAGGAGCCTGCGACCGGTTGATGGTCAGATAGATCGTCCGGTTGATCTTGACGAGGTTATCCGCTTCCGGGAACTGCTTTACCACCTGCATGGGTTTCATGGTGTCGATATAACCGGAAGAATCCTGTATCTGTACTTCGAAACCCTGCTCCTGCAACGCTTTCTTCGCATCCGCAAAAGACATCCCGGTAACCGAAGGGATCTTCATCGTTTTGCCATGCTGGGTCAGCAGCGCGAGCGAGCCAAGGAAAAGCAATAACAGCAATAATAAAAGTACGAGACCCGCTAAAATATTGACCCAGAGAGGTTTATTTGTGAGAAATTTAAACACGCGTATTGAATAAATTGAAAGATAGTGAATATTTGTTACTCCTTCCCCCGACCGGCCAGCGCCTCTTCGATCAACGCGGAATAGAACTCCTTCAGGGTCCATCCCTGCACCATCAACTGCTGCGGAACGATGCTCGCCTCACTCTGCCCCGGCACCGTATTGATCTCCAGCATAAACGGCTCTCCGCGCTCTTCATTGTATATAAAGTCGATCCGGATGATCCCCCGGCAGTTAAAAACTTCATAAATTTTCCTTGCGGCTGCCCGTACTTTCTGTGCCACCGCTTCCTCAACCTGCGCCGGCGTGATCTCCTCATTCAACCCCGCCGTATACTTGGCCTCGAAATCGAAGAATTCCCGCTTGCTGATGACTTCCGTAAACGGCAGCGTGACGATCTCCCCTTTGGACCGGAACACCCCGATCGTAAACTCCCGTCCCGGAATATACTCCTCTACCAGGACTTCCTTGTCCTCCTTGAACGCTTTTTCGATCGCCGCGCCCAGCTCCTCCGAAGGCGAATTGACCTTCGACATCCCGATGCTGGACCCTCCGTTATTTGGCTTTACGAAAACCGGGAAACGCAAATGCCGTGTCATTTCATCCGGGCTATCCTTCCGACCGTTCAGGAACAGTACCGACCGCGCCACATTGATCCCGTTGAAAGAAGCCACCGCCACCGCAAACCGCTTGTTGAACGTGATCGCCGATACTACCGCATCGCAGCTGGTATAAGGGAGGTTCAGCAAATCGAAGTATCCCTGCAACTTTCCATCCTCTCCCGGCGTTCCGTGGATACCGGTCAGGACCGCATCAAAAGTTACTTTTTGCCCATCTATTTGCAGCGAAAAATCATTTTTATCCACTTCCACCTTCCGCCCATCCTGCAGCTGATGCCACCATCCCTCCGGCGTAATATCAATCTTGTATACCGAATACCGGTCGTAATCCAGGTTGTTCCCGATGGTGACCGCACTCGCGTATGAAATGACCGACTCACCGGAATACCCGCCAGTAATAAATGCAATGGTTGGTTTCATGAATGGAAATAATTTTCGGCAAAATAAGCAAACTTCTCTCGCGTGGCATAGTGCCTCCCTCCTAAAAACAAGAAAGGTGAAGGAAATACCCCCTTCACCCTTTTATGACGGGAAATATCACCCGCCTATTATCAGTAGCATGACGGCTACATGTGCAACAAATTGATAAACGAAAGTTACCAAATTCTTCGACAATTCCAAAGAATTAATTTCACATTTTGCACATCTTACGCACATCCCAATTCATTCGCATTTTTCTATAAATGCCCATGTACTAAATATGCAATCTCTCCTTCTTCGCCATCAGTTCATCCACCGTCTCCCGATATAGTTCATCGGGTACACAACAATCTACCGGACAAACCGCTGCACACTGCGGCTCTTCATGAAAACCCTGGCACTCCGTACACTTATTCGGAACAATATAGTAGGTATCTACAGCAATCGGCGCATGCCGCACACTCGCATCGGTCACCGATCCATCCAGGAGTGTGAACGACCCCTTCACGGTAGTGCCATCGGAAATCGCCCACTCAACCCCGCCTTCATAGATTGCGTTATTCGGACATTCGGGCTCGCAAGCGCCGCAATTGATACATTCTTCTGTTATTTTGATCGCCATTTTTTATGAAAATTTAAGAGATAATCGGACTTACCTTTGCAAGCCACTCCAGCAAATATAGCGTGGATTTTATGAACTTAGAAAAACGGATAAATTTATTAGCCGACCTCAGTGACTATTGTCTCTCATCGGATCCGGCCTGGATGACCGCCCAGCGGCTCGCCCACGCGGCCAATGGCTGGTTCACCCCCGAATTTATCAGCCTCGCCGTCCGCGGCATCGCTACCCAATACCTGGATAAAGCGAAGCTGCAAGCCTGGGCCGCCAAATACAAGCTGCCTATCCAGCCCAATTCTCCGCGCACCATTGGCCTAACCATGGCCGGTAATATACCTCTGGTCGGATTCCACGATTTCATCTCCATCTTTATTTCAGGACACCACCAGTTGATCAAACCTTCCTCTCGCGACGATATCCTCATCCGCCACCTCCTTGAGCATCTCCTCACGATCGAACCCGCCGCAAGGGATTACTTCGGACTCGCCGACCGGCTCGCCGGCTGCGACGCATATATTGCCACCGGCAGCAATAACTCCGCCCGCTATTTTGAATATTACTTCGCTAAATATCCTCACATTATCCGACGCAACCGCACTTCCGTTGCGCTGCTGACCGGCGAAGAGACCGCATCGGATCTGGAGGACCTTTCGGACGATGTCTACCAATATTTTGGCCTGGGTTGCCGCAACGTCACCCAGCTTTACGCGCCCGAGAACTACGATTTCCTCCCCCTGCTTCAAGCCTTCCGTAAATACGACCACCTCTCTCTGCTGAGCAAATACAAGCACAACTACGACTACCAACTGACCCTCCTGATACTCAATAAGAAGACCTATATGTCCAACGAGTCCATCCTGCTGGCCGAGAACGATTCCCCCTTCAGCCCCATCAGCGTTCTCCATTACACCTATTACCGCCCCGGCGACCCTCTCCCGGCGACCCTCTCCGGTAACCACCCCGATATTCAAACGATCGTGGGCCGCTCCGCCAAAGGTCACCCCCAGGACTTCGCAAGCTCGGTTACTCCCTTCGGCCGGGCCCAGAAGCCCCGCCTCGAAGACTACGCCGACG
>DATMLR010000346.1:0-3804 GCA_035570015.1 Puia sp. | reverse complement strand
CAGGGCGGTCAGGAAGATTCGCAGTCAAATCAGGACGAGCAGGAAGGTGGCGAGCAATTTGCGGAAGGCCGCGGAGGTGATTCGCAGGCGGCCCGACTGTATCCCCAACGCCGCAACGATGCCTTCAATATTGAATTTGATGGCGTGATCCAGGCTGAGGGTGTGCTGGAAATGATGCCCGACGGATATGGCTTCCTGCGCAGCAGCGACTACAACTATCTCTCTTCCCCGGATGATGTCTATGTCAGCCCTTCCCAGATCAAGCTATTTGGCCTGAAGACAGGGGATACGGTGCTGGGCCATGTCCGGCCACCTAAAGAAGGGGAAAAATATTTTGCACTGCTGAAGGTGGAAACCATCAATAACAAAGGTCCTGAAGAGGTCCGTGACCGGGTCCCGTTTGATTATCTGACCCCGCTGTTCCCCTTCGAGAAAATGAACCTTTTCACCACACCAAGCGACTATTCCTGCCGGATCATCGACCTGTTCACGCCGATCGGCAAGGGACAGCGCGGGTTGATCGTGTCCCAGCCGAAGACGGGTAAGACGATGTTGCTGAAGGCGGTGGCCAATGCCATTGCGGCAAACCATCCCGAGTGCTACCTGATGATCGTGCTGGTGGACGAGCGGCCGGAAGAAGTCACCGATATGGAGCGGAGCGTAAAGGCGGAAGTCATTGCTTCCACCTTCGATGAGCCGGCTGAGAAACATGTAAAAGTCTCAACGATCGCCCTTCAGAAGGCCAAGCGGCTGGTAGAATGCGGTCATGACGTGGTCATACTTCTGGATTCCATTACCCGGCTTGCCCGTGCCCACAATACGGTAGCACCTGCTTCCGGTAAGGTACTTTCGGGTGGGGTCGAAGCCAATGCGATGCAGAAGCCGAAACAATTCTTCGGCGCAGCCCGGAAGATCGAGAATGGAGGATCATTGACCATCCTTGCTACGGCGCTTATCGATACCGGTTCCAAAATGGATGAAGTCATCTTCGAAGAATTCAAGGGAACAGGCAACATGGAATTGCAGCTGGAACGCCGGTTATCCAATCGTCGGATCTATCCCGCCATTGACCTCGTGTCTTCCTCTACCCGCCGGGATGACCTGCTGCTGGAACGGGAGGTCCTTCAGCGCATGAACCTGTTGCGGCTTTATCTGAACGACATGAATCCGGAGGAGGCCATGAATGAGCTCCTCAAGCGGATGCGGGGAACGAAGAGCAATGAAGAGTTCCTCGCGAGCATGAACTCGTAGGCTTCCCGCACTCCCGGCCTGCCCGCTTCGGCCCCGCGCCCCCCAGCCTGCCTCTTTACCGAACTTTGTTTAATTGCGGCGAATTCGCCGCAATTAGAATTTTTCCAATTCAGAGCAGTCCGTCGATCTTCTTCGCCAGCTTCCGATCCTTTTCCGTAACGATATCGCCTGCACTGTGCGTCGACAGGCTGATCTCCACGGTATTATAGACGTTTGACCAGTCCGGGTGGTGGTCCATCTTCTCGGCCTCCAGCGCCACGCGCGTCATAAAGGCAAAGGCCTCCGAAAAATTCCTGAACTCGAATTTGCGGTAAAGCGTGTTATTTTTTTCCTCCCACATGGCTAAAAAATTAAGTGTCCTTTATTCCTGATCTTGTCCTGTGACAATTCCATTGCCAACTGTATGCCAGGTACGGAACGGATCAAATTCATCAGGTCGGTCATTTTCTCGTCGGATACCGCATCGCCTTTCTGCAGCCAGAGGAAATCGAGATGCTTGAATTCCGGTAGGAGGTATTCCCCATCGAATTGGTTGTTGTAGAGAAAATGCTGAAGGGCGTTCCCCGGTTCCTGGTATTCATAGATGCCGAAGAAGTATTGCCGCTGCCGCTTGGTAAGTTGGATCTCGAGCTCATTGTTGCTGCGGAAGTCGAAGCGGAGCCGGTTATTGAGCTGCCAGACCAACTGATAGGCTTTGATGGGTGCGACGATACCGATAAGGCGGGTGTTTTCGAAGAACCCGTCGGTCATATCCTCTATGTTCAACTTCAGCTTCATAATGCCCCCCGGGAATCGGCGCCTTCGATCACGGAATAGATAAACTTCACCACCTGTAGCTCTCCGGTATAGTTGACCGGGCCACTCGAATCGCCCGGGGAGCCCGGGGAACCCGGGGAACCACCCGCGCCACCCGCGCCCCCCGCCCCACCCCCCGCCGCGCCCGCGGCCCTCGCCGTGCCACCCGCCCCACCCGCGCCGCCACGGCCCGTCGAAAAGACAAGCAGGGGAATTCTTCGCCGATAGAACGCGGCATGATCCCCCGGTTGAGCGGCGCTGCTATCAGCGCGGATCGAAAGGGCTTGCTTGTCCCCCCGCTTGCCGCCGCCCCCCGCCCATGCCCCGGAAGTAGAAAAGCCGCCGATATTCAGCGTATGGGTGTCGTCAAGGTCGTCCAGCCGGTTCAGTTCGAGCAGATACTTGACCGAATGAAGATCGATTACCGGGTGGTCAGCGTAATATTCCGACCCCAGCCAACCCTGCCTGCTGCCCGAAAACACAACAAAAAGGTAGTTGTTGCCGTGGAGCTTCGAGCCGGCCAGAAGCCGCGCCAGCTCGATCATCGCGGCCAATCCGCCATTATTATCGTAGCGGGTGCCGATTACCGCCGTCGCACGGGCGCCGTTATCCAGGAACCCAACCACGTTATGACCGGTCCGCTGTTGACTGGTAAATCGAATCCGAATGCGGAGGTCGGCGGAAGCCGACTCGTCTTTAAGATATTTTTGTTTGGCTTCGCGCGTGAGATAGACAACGGGGATGGCGACAGGCTCGGGTTTGTCTCTGGGATCGAAGATCAACTTATCCTGGTAACGGGTAGATGAGTTATAGAGGATAAGCGCAGTGGCGCCCTTTTTAGCACAGGAACTGGCTTTGGCGCGGATCTCGCCGACCAGGTCGAAGTGAGGGTTGCCGGAGCCGGCTTCCAGCGACTCCCGGAGATCCACGAACCAGGGAACCCCGCTTTCGGGAAGGGCGATGGCCGGGGATCCGGTGACCTCAGCAGCGGGGCTGAAGGCAAGAGGGAACCATTCGCGGCCGATGGTAAGCGGGTGTCCGTCCACGGTGAAGACAGCGTCGGCGCCGACCTGTCTGCCTTCATCGATGGTGAAAGTTTGCAACCAGCCATCGTTGTCGCCTTTTGGCCGGGCTCCGGCATTACTGAGCGCTGAAATGATGTAGTCGGCCACTGCTTTTTCTCCCGCGGTACCCATTGCGCGCCCGCCGGCCGTGTCAACGGAAAGAGATCGGATATGTGTCTGAAGGTTGGCTAATAGGAGCTTGTCGGTTTTGCTAATTTTTTGGGAATCAGCGGACAAACAAGCAAGGAGTAGGGCGGGAAGGTAAATATGGATGCGAGACTTCATCGCGTCTAAAGTTACGATGATTTATTTTCTACACTCACCTTTTTTCCTTTAGTTTTGCAGATTGGCCTTTTCACAGTCAACCGCCTGTCCTGACAGGAAAAGGGACCAGTCAAATATATATATGGCGTTACCGCACCTTATCAAGTATGTGTACACCAATGGGACCGATGAAGTGATTCGCCGGGGAAAGAAAATCCACGCAATTGGTTACGTAGAATTGATCGAATATGATGAGCTGTTTGAATCCGTTACCTTCCGGGTAAAGGATGACAGCTATACAACCTATTACAAGGTCTATGTCCAAAAATTCAAGGATGCCAAGACCCTTTCGATCCGCTGCAGCTGTCCCTATAACCTGGGGGATATCTGCCGTCACGAGGCCGGCGCCCTTATCCAGTTGCAGGAGCTG
>DATMLR010000345.1:0-8798 GCA_035570015.1 Puia sp. | reverse complement strand
CCGCATCCAGCGACCGACATAGGAAGGGCATCCGCGGATACATCGTCTTCCACTCCGCCTCCAGCGCCGCCACCACCCGCTTAACAGAAACTCCCGCGTCAACAACACCGACACACTCGCCACCGTCGCGCCCAATACCTTGCGGATGCCAATCTCCTTCGCCCGCCGGCCCGCAGAGAATAACGCCAGCCCGAACAACCCCATACAGGAGATGAGAACCATGATCACCGACGCAGATTGCATCAACAGCGCCGACCGGTTCTCTTCCGTATACAACCGCTCGATCTCCGCATCCAGCGACCGACATAGGAAGGGCATCCGCGGATACATCGTCTTCCACTCCGCCTCCAGCGCCGCCACCACCCGCTTTGCCGAATCCCCCCCGACCCCAACCCGCACCGCCACACTCTTGGCGGAAGACAGCAAGGTCATAAGGATCATCGGTCGGATCGTCTCATGAAAAGATCCCTGATGATAATCCTTCACCACCCCATGGACCGAATACCATACATGGCCATCCCAATCGTACAATAGTTTTTGCAGCGCATCCGACGGATCGCGAAAACCCAGCAACCTCGCATACGTCTCGTTGATCACCACCGGCTTGTGTTTCTCGCCGACATCCACATTGCTGCCTGCCACCAACTCCATCTGATAAAAAGGGAGGAAACTGGTGTCCCCGATCTCCACTTCGACCATCATCTCGCGTATCACCCTGGTCTGCTGGTTACGATACACAAATCTCGCCATGGGATGTTCCCTGCCCATCGGCGGATTCCCCTCGAGGATCGCATCTTTCACCCCCGGCAGATCCTTCACCGCATCGGCGAATTGCTGCATCTGACCCCGACCGGCGCCGGGATAATCCACCGTATAGACACCTTCACTGTTGAATCCCTTGTCCATTTGCCGCATATACCGCGTCTGCCGGCCGATCACCAGAGACCCGATAATAAACAACAGAGAAATGGAAAATTGAAAGACGATTAACGCCCGTCTCAACCCCACTCCGCCGGTCCCAGTCTTGTCCAGCGACCCCTTCAGACTTAACACCGGCAGATACGAAGACATGAGCCGTGCCGGATAGAACCCCGCCACCAGCGTCGTAAACACCGTCATCGACAGCAGGAACAACCAATTCCCCGGATCGAATACCCGGAACCGTACCCCCGCGGGAATCCCGCTACCGAACAACCCCATCGCCGGCCGCACCAGCAGCAACGACGTGACCGTAGCCAATACCGTTAGCAGCAGGGTCTCGACCAGGAACTGCCCGATCAGCCCCCCACGACTGCTCCCCATCACCTTCCGGATGCCGACCTCCTTCATGCGTTGAAAGGATTGCGCGGTGGAGAGGTTGATAAAGTTAATGACGGCAAGCCCCAGGGTAAAAAGCGCCACCCACATCAGCGCATAGAGCAACGGCAGATAGGCCTTGTGAAAGTCATCACCCGTATCCGCCGGATGAAAGTCCGGCGTGTAGTGCATATCCTGCAGCGATTGCAGGTACAGCCGCAGATGGGTAGCCCCCGTGATCGGCACCGGCGGCGGCATCAACTTCCGGACATATTCAGCCAAGGCACTGTCCACATGCGAAGGATTGACCCCCTTCGCCAGTAGAACAAAGGCCTGCGATTGTCGCGGCCGCAGACTACTCCAATCGGTCGTGGGGATCCGCTCCCGCAGCCAGCTTTTTGGCGCCGTACTGATCGAAATGAAAGAAGTATAGTTGAGGTCGGAAGGCCGGTCCCAGTCCTGTACGATACCCGCCACCGTTAGTTGAAGACTGTCATCATAGATGACGGTCCGATTCAAATAGGCCCCTGCTGCCCCCGGCCCCCAATATTTCTTCGCGACACTCTCCGCCAGCACAATTCGGCCCGCCTGTCCCAACACCGCCGGGCTACCGGCCAGCCACACATGCGGAAAAAGCCGGAAGAATTCCGGCCCGGTCAGGATCGTCGACAACGCAAAATCATCTTCCTGCCGGGCGTCATAAGTCGTCTCAGTCCTGCCATCACTCGATGGAACACTGATCGCGGACCCGAAAAGATGAAATGCCGCCTTCGCCTCGAACCCCGGGATCAGGTGCTCGATCCCCGCCACCTCCTGGAATGGACTGTTCAGAAAAACCGTATTGCCATCCTTATCCCGGACTTCCCCTACCACGCGATAGATCCTGCCCGCGTCAGGATGAAACCGGTCAAAGCTGAGCTCATACCGCCCGATCAGGTAGATCACCACGCAGGCGCAAATGCCGATCGCCAGCCCTACGACATGGATAACCGAATACCCACGCTGCCGGAGGATGTTGCGCCAGGCCACCTTAATCGAAATAGCACTACCGGACATAAGCAATAGTTGTCCCGATTTTCCAGTTAATGCCATGCCAGACTTATAACTGTTTAATAACCACGACTATCGCTCAGCAAACCCCGAAGACCGCGTCCGCACCCGTACACTCTTTGTCCCATAAACGTACAACCCTTGCAACGTAAGCCCCGGTTTGACTGTCACGGCGAGTTTTGGCGAAAGGTCACCCTTACCCGCTAATCAGCGGTGAATCAGTAAAATTCAAGCGGGAATTTGACCTATCTTCCTATGACAAACGAAATAGCCGATGAGCGAAGATAAACCCGCCGCACAAGAGGGCCTCCGAAGGATCCTTGGGCTCCCCACCGCCATCCTCCTGGTCGCAGGCATCATGATCGGTTCGGGCGTGTTCAAGAAGATCGTCCCAATGGCCCAATCCCTGCCGAATGAAACCCTAATCATCGCCGCATGGATCGCCGCGGGAATCATTACGATGTTTGGAGCTTTTACCTACGCCGGATTATCCACGATGACTACCGAATCCGGCGGCATCTATGAATACCTTCGACTGATCTACGGCGACTTTATCTCTTTCCTGTTTGGCTGGTCCGTTTTTATGATCTTTGGCAGTGGTGCGCTGGCCGCGCTCTCCTTCGTTTTCGCGCAATCGGTGAACACGCTGACCCCCCTCCCATTCGCCGGCTGGGGGATCAAGATCCTCGCCGTCGGGACGATCACGCTCCTCACCTGGTTCAACACCCGCGGAATAAGAAAAGGCGGAATACTGAACAATATTGTGACTTCCGCGAAGATCGCCGGCATCCTCCTATTGATCATCGCCGCCCTCCTCTACTCCCACACTCCGGGATCAAATCCGACAACCCAAATCACCCGATCGCCCGCCACGCCCCTCCTCAACACCTGGTGGCTGAGCAGCTTCTTCGGCGCAATGTTAAGCGCCCTATGGGCGTATGACGGCTGGGCAAATATCACCTACATCACCGGCGAGATCAAAGACCCGCGACGCAACGTTCCGTACGCCATTATTGGCGGAGTGGGTATCGCCATGGCGCTCTATGTGCTTCTCAATTATGGGTATATGCGCGTGGAGTCGCTGGACCGCCTCGCCGGGCTGGGACAGGATCAAATCGCCGCGGCAGTCGTAGCTGGTACAATGATGGGTAAGACCGGCACCGTAATCATCAGCGTGCTCATCATGGTCTGCACCTTCAGCGCTCTCAACGGCTGTATAATATCTTACCCCCGCGTATACTTTCGCATGGCGCGGGAGAACGTCTTTTTCAAAAACGCGGGTAAGGTCCACCCCACCGCCCGGACACCGTATATCGCCCTCATTTATTCCGCTGTCTGGAGCATGGTATTGATCGCCACCGGCTCCTTCGATCTAATTACGAATATGATCGTCTTTGCATCTTATGGTTATTTCGGGCTGGCCGCCTTTGGTTTGGTGCGAATGAAACGTAAAGGACGCATCCAATCGAAAGTGATCGGCTACCCGGTCATTCCCTGGCTGATCATCGGCTTTTGCGCCGCGCTGATGATCAATACCATTCTCACCCAGCCCGGCCAATCATTGGTTGGATTATTGCTGATTTTGAGTGGGGTTCCTTTTTATCTCTATTTCAAACGCGACCGAACACCCAACCCCCTGTAACCCTTACATCTTTCACACGTTTCCCGCGGGTTATCCGCAGTTGTCATTTAATAGTCATACATTGGAGTATGACGGTGAATTGCTGGAGGAGCATGGCTGAAGGGGATAAAGGCTCTTTTCTTTTAATGTATAAGTCCTACTATCAGGCACTTTTCTGCTACGGATTCAGTCTGTCAGTGGACCGGGAACTTACAAAAGACTGCATCCAGGAGCTATTTGTCGAGATCTGGACCACCCGGTCTTCCCTCAATAAAGATGTCGAGAATGTCCGGTCCTATCTCTTTACCTGGCTTCGCAGAAAGATCAGCCGGGAATTATCCCGTCTCGCCAAAGAATCGGCCTTTAATGAGGCCGCCGAAGATTCCGCATCCATCCAGGCCTCCTATGAAGAATTGCTAATCGCATTCCAGCAATCGGATGAAAAAAAGGATCAGCTCCGGTTGGCGCTCTCCAAACTCACCCGCAAGCAACTCGAGATCATCCGCCTCAAATTCTTTGAGAACCTCTCCTATCGCGCCATTGCCGAGCGAAAGTCAATTACGCCCCGAACAGTTTACAACACCATTTATGAGTCCATCCGCCTGCTGCGCGAATCGATGAAACTTCTATTGATTCACCTGATGATCTAGCGCGCCCGATCCCCCCCAACGATCCTCCCTCCCAAAATATACTTTACAAAAACCCGGTAAATCCCGCCATTCCGCTGCACTAGTTGGTATACATCCTATTAACCACGCGGAAATCATTCAAACTTATGGCCGGAACCGGGAAACCCCTTGAGCAGTATCAGATCGAAGACTTTGTAACGGACGAATCTTTTATAAACTACTTTTTCCACCTCAATGCGGAGGATGTCGTCTTCTGGGAAAAATGGCTCCTGGCAAACCCGGCTCGTAAGCAATCGGTTGACACCGCAAAGGAAATGCTCAGGAGTTTGACCCTAACCCTTCCAGACCAGGAGATCATAGATGAAACCGCAAAATTAAAGCGAGCCCTCGGGTTCGAATCGCCTGAAGGTCTGACAAAGGAGCCCGCGGTCTTTCGCCTTTTGCAATTTGGGCCCCCAAACCAACGATTTGGCCCCGCGAAACGACGATTTTGGTCCGCAAGACAACGCAGAAATATCCTTATACCCGTTCTATTGATCCTGTTCGCCGCCGGATATTGGATTTTACGTTCGATGAACCCCGATCTGCCTATCGAGAAACTCAATAACAGCAATAACCCCATTGTCTTCTCCCTGGCCGATGGAACAACAGTAACACTGGCGCCCCGAAGTTCCCTGCGCTATGCTTCGGATTTCGGAGAAAAAGAAAGGTCGGTGTCGCTGGATGGAGAGGCCCAGTTCAACGTATCCCGGAAAACCGATCAGCCCTTTGAAGTGCGGGAGAATGAGCTAAAGGTCACCGTTTTGGGCACGATATTCAACGTTAAAAAGCAGTCAGGAGATTCAATAATGGTGGTGGAACTGCTCAAAGGAAAACTTAAGGTTGAAAATATCGATAGCACCGGGATGTCGTTGACATCGATCATCTTGAACCCCGATGAACGAGTTATTTATAACCGCCATGACCAACACCTTTATAAAGAGAGTTGGCAATCAAAGACCGAGAGCCCGGTCCAAATCGACCATATCCTTTTTCAGCGTAACAATTTTGATGAAATAGCCGCAAAGATGAAAGCGGCTTTCGCGATAACAGTGATCAACCAAAGCAACAAGAAGAACTGGATGTTCAGTGGTGAATTCGAAAATGCCACCGCCGAAGAGATCATAAAAAATATTTGCGTAGTTGAACGATTGAAATTCGAGACCACCGGAGATACCATCTTAATAAAATAAGACCGTACCTCTTCAAAACCTAACGCTGCCATGTGTATTTTCCATTCAGGGGCACTGAAAAGGCCCCTCACGATCGCCTGCGCCCTTTTATGCACAGCGATCCTGACTACCGCAGTCCGCGCGAACGGCGACATCCTGCCCCATGCCGGGAAACAACATATAACGGTCAAAACCGCCAATATATCCTTACAGCAGGCATTCCAGCTGATCGAGAAGCAGACCCGGCTGCAGTTTGCATACGACGAATACGAGATTGACCTGTCCCGGAAACTGGTACTGAAATCCGGCCACGTCTCGCTCGGCGAACTGCTGGATACGATCTCGATCCAGACAGGCTACAAATTCACCCAGGTTAAGAACACGATCCTTGTAAGCTCAGTCGCCCTGGCATTATCGAATGCAGAAAAAGCTCAATTCCCGCCTCCCGTCCGGGGCGTGATCACGGATTCAAGTGGCAGGCCCCTCCCAGGCGCCACCGTTCTGATCAAAGGAACTAAAATAAGCGTCCAGACCGACGTGGCCGGGAGATTTGCCATCAATGCGCAGCCTGACGCCATCCTGGTTGTCAGCTATGTCGGCTATAGGACGCTCGAAGTGGCCGTAAAAGGGCAACAGGAATTAATCGTTGCTATCCAGGAGATCAGAGAAGACCTTAACCAGGTGGTCGTAATGGGCTACCAAACCCAACGACGATCCGCCATCGCCGGCGCCGTTTCCGTCGTAAATGTCGACGATGTCGCCAGGATCCCGGTTGGATTTGCCGATCAGGCCCTGCAAGGCCAGGCCTCCGGCGTGCGCATAACGCAGTCAACCGGTCAACCCGGAGACGGTCTTGCACTGCGCATCAGAGGCGTCGGGTCTGTCAACAACAACGATCCGCTTTATATCATCGATGGCGTTCCGACAACAGACGGGATCAATTTCCTGCCGGCAGATGATATCGCCACGATAACCGTCCTCAAAGACGCCGCATCCGCTGCCATCTATGGCGCGAGATCTTCTAACGGTGTCGTGGTCATCACGACAAAAAACGGTAAATCAGGAAAAACCTCGATCCTTTATTCGGTATATGCCGGCGTTCAAACACATGGCTATCTCACACCCATGGCAAACGCCGCCGAATTTAAGACCCTCTATAATGAGATGGTGGTAAATGATAATGCAGGTCTCGCACCGGGCAATCCGTTAATTAAAATCCCTATTCCGGACTCCATCCCGATGGCCAATACCAACTGGATCGGCTCGATATTCCGGACGGCGCCCGAACAGGACCATGAGCTTTCAGTAAGCGGCGGCAGCGAAAAAACTCAATATTCCGTTTCGGGCAATTATTTCAATCAGGACGGGATCATCCTGAACTCCTGGTATAAGCGATATACCCTTCACACAAAATTAGTTTCGGAAATAACAGACCATCTAAGGATCGGCACCAACCTGAACTTCTCTTATTATTCTAAGAATTCCATCGGCAGTTCCGGCGATGGTTATGGCGGGAATGGCGGCAGCGTGATCCGTTATGCGCTTTTCCGCGACCCCGCGATCCCGATCTATAATGCCCCTGGCGTATATAGCGATCTGCCGACCTATCCCGGCTTCTTCGGCGATGGCTATAACCCCGTCGGATTGGCCAACAATACAAATAATGTCGAGAAACAATTCCGGGGGTTCGGGGACGTCTTCGCGGAATATAAGCTTCTGCCCGGCCTGATTTTCAAATCGGACTTTGGCGGCGATGTGTTTTTGACCCAGGACAAGACCTTCTTCCTGAATTGGGGCACCAACGGCAGAATAAATGACCCGAATACCCTCACAGAGACGCAAACAACAAGCGAGAATATGATTTGGAACAACACCTTCCGTTACAACACGACGTTCAATAAGAAAAATAACCTCAATTTCCTGATCGGTACGGAAGCCGTAACGAATACTACCCTCTATACCTCAGAAACGCAACAAAATTTTCCGACACAGATCCCCTCCCTGGAATTCCTTGGGAACGGGATCTCGATGCCCATAACGACCGAGAGCGAGCAGCAATGGGCTTTGTTGTCCTTCCTGGCCAATGCCAATTATAGTTACGACAATGAATTTTTCGTAACCGGCAGCGCCAGAAGGGACGGATCCTCCCGCTTCGGCCCGTCAAACCGATGGGGCAATTTCTTTTCCGGCGCGGTCGCATGGAACATTACAAACGAACCATGGTTCATCGAAAAATTCCCCATTGTTTCAAGACTTAAATTAAGGGCCAGCTACGGTCAATTGGGCAACCAAAATATCGGTGGCGACTACCCCTGGGCTTCCATCGTCGGCACCTCGATCACTTCCTCCAACGTAAAAAATTATGTTTTTGGTTCCCCTTCCCTCGTTGTGCAGGGAAATACCATCTCCACATTGGGCAACGCGAATGTCAAATGGGAAACGTCAACCCAATCGGACGTTGGGATGGATCTCGCGATCTTAAGGGACAAACTGTCCTTAACAGTTGACTATTTCGACAAAGTGAACAGCAATATGCTCGTGGCGGTACCATTACCTATGATCGGCGGCACCGCATCGGCACCCTTCGTAAATGACGGCAGTGTCCAAAACAAGGGGTTTGAATTCGACCTGCAGTATAAGAATGCAGACCATCGCCTGAAATATAGTTTTGGCGCCAACCTCGCCACCATCCAAAATAAAGTGCTGTCGATCCCCGTCCCGATCCAGGGCGGAAGGATCGATAACGGCGTCTATGCAACACTGACAACCGCAGGTCATCCGATCGGCTCGTTCTACGGCTACCAAATGAACGGTATCTTTCAAAATGCAAACGACATCTTCACGTCGGCTTATCAGGGGCCGGGTGTAAGACCGGGTGATGTAAAATATAAGGACATGAACGGGGATGGAAAAATAGATGCCAGCGACCGGACTTTCCTGGGAAGCGCCATTCCGAAGATCACCTATGGGCTGACGACGACCTTGAATTAT
>DATMLR010000344.1:0-4435 GCA_035570015.1 Puia sp. | reverse complement strand
TCATTGAAAACGCGGTCGGTATTGGTCAATTCCTCGCAGGAAACGATCTTCTTCCCTTGTAAATGAGCCGCGGACGAGACGTATTTGTTGATCATGGTGTATGCCCTGCCCACCCGGTAGTCTTCCTCACTCATCTGTGTTCCGAGGCCGGCCTTGATCCAGGTCTCGCATTCGGGGATATCCACGCCGAAGCTGCCGTCAAGTGGGTCATAGCCGCGGCCATATGCCTGCATGCGGGAAAGTACCTTGTTTTGCTTGCACCAGGCGAGGAAGGGCTCGACAAAACGTTCCCGCAAAAGCTCCGTTTTGGTCAGGTCGAAATCAAAACGCACCCTGCCGGTCAATTGTCTGAAGACTTCGCCGTGTTTTGCGCCGTACTCCGGGTCGATGTTATTCCCCATATTGCCCGTTTTATACAGGATAAACGGCAAATAAGGTTTCAGCGCATATCCTCTTCGGCTAAGGAACTCCTTTTCCATGTCCTCGCACCAGTTGGCCCCTTCCAGTTCGAGGCTGTCGGTGAAGAAACATCGGATATGACGGGTCAGCGGCCCGAGCGCGTCAGACATGCGGTCCAGGTATGTTTGGACGGCCGCCTTGTGATAATGGTTCAACACCGGACCGTCGGCGCCCGGCGCTCCGTTGATGACCTTGCTAAAACCATCGAATTCCACCAACCCGTACAACATATGAGTGCCGGGAGGAACGGATATGCGGTAAGCGCTTCGCGTGGCCTCAACGGGAATGTCTTTTACGTCTTCCAGGCCGTTCAAAGGCGTGGGGACGAGAGACAGGGAAATCAATTTGGACACCCGCCCCGCAAAAGGCGCGGAAATCGCGGGATAGGCATCTTTGATCAGATCTGCCACAACCGCCTGATATTCTACCGGACCTTCCAGCTTGATGGCTGAAATGACCCTCACGCGACTTCTTTCGTCCCCCTCCAGCCAGGGCGCGCCGAATGGCCACCCCGAGCCGACGATCAAATCGCAGGTCATCCCCAGGGAAGCGGCTTCCCCGAGTGTAAATCGCAACAGCTCCAGCCACGCCGGGCTCAACCAATCGATGGAAGCGATACCCATGTCCTCTGTTCTTTCGGGAAAAGCGATCGGGTTGATTTCTACTCCGCCAATACCGGCATCCCTGAGCATTCGAAGCTCGCGCGCCAGTTCCAACTTCTCTACCTTGTCGCCGTTCCACCACCAGCGGACGAAAGGGCGGCTGGCCATCACCGGGTTCTGGAATAGCGTATACAGCCTTTCCTCAGAAAGAACCATGCCTACCGGGAGAGCCCGCTGAAGCACAAATCCTGATGCCAACAGTGAACCACGCTTAATAAATGATCGTCTTTTCATTTAGCAACGATGGTATATTGAAAAGCGGCAACCCGCACCGGGGACCGTAAATCCAACAGGATTCTGCTGATGGTGCGGTGATGCCACGTCTCTTTCAGGCCCTCTTCTTCCGGCGTGGTCAGTTGCATGTCCTCCTTTCGGGCTGTAAAGACCCGCGCATCGTACTCAAGTTCCACCTTTTTACCCCCGTCGGTCGTAAATTGTATCACCCCCGGCACCGTGATATCGACGGCATCAACCGTCATGAAACTTTGCGTCAGCGAACTAAAAACGCTATCTGCCCGGCAGCTGTCGGTGACCACGATCCGCCCGGAGCGATCCGACAAAATGCTGCGCTTCCAGGCCCTTATACCAGCAGTGGCCGGATAGGCTTTTGCGAGGTTCATGCGGAGCGCCGCGCCGCGCCGATCTGACAGATAAGAAACCTGACTGGCGGCATAGGTAAGCCCTTCCTGTTCCTGCCGGCCATTGACCGTAGGCAAATTGTGAAAAGCAGAGGTATTGAACCAAAGTTGGTAACGATCTTTTGAAAAGGTCCTGGCCGTATAGGTACCGGATCCCACATCGATGATCACAGGCTCACCATCCGCATAGACGATAAAGTCACCGACGTCATTGTGGTTATGGCTTTTGCCATTGTTGCCGGCATGGGCAGCCAGGAAAAACCCATGAGCCGCGCGCGAAACCATCAGTTGCACGTCCGGCAACCAGGCATCCTCGACATCGGTGAAGGGGGCGGCGCTGATACCCAGAAGGTCACGGAAATCAAACAACTCACGAGTGCGATGAAATTGTTGCTGAATCGCATACCCATTCCCGGCATACAACCAGCAACCAAAGTCGCGCATGATCGTGTCTCCCGTCTCCGTACCAAAACGTCGGATCATGACCGGTTCCGATACTACCTCAGGATGGGCGTCGCCGATATTGACAAAATAATTGCCGGCGATATGCACCTTATAGATATAAGCGGCCATGTTTCGGATAAGCCCCTCGTGAAAAATATCGATGCGGCCTTTGGTGGCACTCCCCAAAAGGTCCAGTATATCCAGCACACTCCCAGGCCCGAAAGCCCAATAGGTCGGTCCCTCCTCGCATGCGCCGTCGTCCCCCAGGCCGTTGAGGTATTGGTCTGTCACCTGCATGGCCCGGTTTACATATTCCGCCCTCCTGTTGGAGTCTCTTTCGAGTAACAATGCCGCCGTAAGGTAATTCGACATGATCCAGGGCGCCCAGTTATTCAATTTGGCGTTCTTATCTCCGGCGCCCAACCAATCATACCTGGCCGTTTGCAAAGGCAAGAATATGCGACGGTTCACCTCGTAGTATATCCGTCGGCGGATCAGCGGTGAGACGCTGTCCAGCTCGGGTCCGATGAAATAATCCGCCCAGGCCAGATTGGCCGCCGTCTCGGCCGCGAAAAGGTCGACTACGGGGTTTTCCGCGTCCGGCAATCCCTTTCCCCCTTTTTGTAAAAAGAGATGCGCGGAAGCACCCCAAAACGTTTCTTCGGAAATCGACCAGATCCCGTCCACGATGGCGTCCAGGAAGCGTCCAGACCCTTCCACCGATTCAGCCAGTACAAGCGCCCAAAGTCGGTTACGTTTCCCAAAGGACAGATTCTCATACCTTGTCCGGTTGCCATTACGAAAAAAGTCCAGCGTCACGGAAGCAGGAACATTGGAAAAGGGTCCATTCAAGCACGCCTCGCCGTTCTTGACCAATTTCGATCTGATGCTGTCTGGTAGTATTTTTGCCCACCCCTCCGGCGACTGAGGGAAGGGCTTCCATACCGCTTGTGGGACCAGCAGGCCCGTAATATCTCTCTCAAGCAGGTTACGCGGTTTTGTTTGCGCGTTCACAGCTTGGCTGAATAAAAGAAATATCAGCAACCACCTCATTTTCTGAAGTCCTCACGTACCGGGTTAAAAATATCCAGCAGCTTACAATCCGTAATGGCCAGGCCCGAATGCGGCACGTTCGACGGAATGACGAGAACCACGCCAGGTTTCAAAATTACCGGTTCACCCGATACCGTCAGCTGAAAAACCCCTTCCAGCACCTGCGATACCTGCTCATGCTCGTGTGCATGCTCGGGCGATGCGCTTCCGGCTTTGATCTCAAAATAGGCGAGGGTCATCCCGGCTGTGTGGATAAACCGGCCTGAATATCCCGGTGTGGTTTCCCTGGGGGGGATAGCGGAAAGCTCAATGGGTTGCATAAATAAGCGGATTCTGTTCATTGTTATTGAGCAGGTCTCCAATTGAAAGGCTGCTCAAATAAGGTTCGGGAAGAATATTCGGCTCCCCGTTGAACACGTTCCCGTCAGGCATATAGGCGCAGGTCATCGCTCGCCGCCAGGCACTGGTCATATTGGCGCCCGCTCCGTGAATGGTCAGCCCGTTGTGAAAGGAACAACTCCCGGCCTTCATTGGTGCGGCAACCGCCTGTGTTTTCACATATTGCGGATAGACATCGAATATGCCGTCCATATTCCGGCCGATCATTATCTTGTCAAATTTCGTACCCTTATGCGAACCGGGAATAAAATACAGGCAGCCGTTTTGCAACGTCGCATCGTCCAGGGCTACCCAGATGGAGATCGCCCTGGGGTCGGAGAAGGACCAGAAAGGGGTATCCAGGTGCCATGCCGTTGGATTGGCCCAGGGCCGTTTGAACAGTGCCTGGTCATGCCAGATCCTGATCCCTTCCGCTCCGGACAGCATGGCGGCCATTTTCCCGATCCGCTCATCCAACATCAACTCTTTTACCGCACTATTGGTCTGCCAAAGGTTCAACAACTGATCAAAAACCTTCCCGAAATAATCTCCGTCCTCATTGATCCCGTCGTTCTCGCCGATCAGGATGTCTTTCCCGGGGATCTTTCTTCCGCCTCTTTCCGAGACCGCCTGCATGACGGCTTTGCGCCAATGCTCCAGTTCATCGGGCGTCAGGAAATCTTCAATAACGACAAAACCGTTGGTTTGATAAAATGCAGTTTGGGCACTGCTCGGTAAATGCTTCATATAGCAAGCGTTTGACGATCAGTAAATATACGGCTAATTCGCTCCATTATCCAC
>DATMLR010000343.1:0-3645 GCA_035570015.1 Puia sp. | reverse complement strand
CATGGGAAGAACTGGATGGAGTTCATCTATATGACGGAGGCGGGGATGCCGGCACTGGAGGCGATCAAGTGCGCGACGGTAAATGGGGCGGAGCTGATCGGGATCAGCGATAAGGCGGGGTCGATCGAGCCGGGGAAGTGGGCGGATGTTGTGGCGGTAGAGGGTGATCCGACACAGGATATTCATGCGATGGGTCAGGTGAGGTTTGTGATGAAGGAGGGGGTGGTTTATAAGAATGAATGATTATTTAAGTAATTCGAGGGCCTTTTGAAGGGTGGCGTCGGTGCCTGTCTGGACGTCGCGGATTGTCGGCTCTACCTTCACGGTAGGTTGAATGCCCACGCCGATGAATTCCTTGCCATCAGGATAGCTGTCGTGTTTGGCGCAGACGCGGGCGGTCCCGCCCCCGGGAAGTTTGAATAGGATGGGCTGGCCTGTGCTACCGCCGGTGGCCACGCCGATGAGCGGACCGCGGTGCATCGCGTCGAAGGCGACGGCGCAATCTTCGGCTGCGGAGAAGGTTTGAGGCCCGATGAGCAGGGCCACCGGTTTGGCATAGTGGTGCTTTTTGGATGGGTTCATGGTCTCGGGGTCAAAATTTTCCCATTCGGTTTCTTCACCGGGTCTTGAAATATATTTCCGCTGTTTCGCCAAAGAAACGGAGAAGGGCTTGTCGGTGAGCATGGCCAGAACGGCCAGTCCATTATTGCTGCTGCCACCGCCATTCTTGCGAATATCGATGATGAGGGCGGAAGTCGTTTCGATCTGCGGGAATAGAGAGTCGACGATCTTGGGGACTTTATTATCACCGAAATCATTTAGCGTGAGATAGCCGATGGTACCTATACGTCGGAATTCGACCGAGGGGCTCCTTTTGACATCCGTGTAGCCTGAGCGTGCGACCGCTCTTGTCCAGGTGCGGCCGTTGGGTTCTTTGCAGGTGAGGTTCACGGGTTGGTCGGGGCCGGCAAGGAGGGCATAGTTGAATTCACGTACTCGCATGTCCTGCGGGGTGGAGCTGCTTTCGTAAGGGGCGACGTTCTTTTCGGCATAGTCAATAACAGGCTGGCCATCGATCTGCAGGATCTCGAGGCCGGGGACGATGCCGGTATGGCGGAGGCTGTCACTCCAGACTTCCGTGACAAAGACGCGGCCTTCAATGAGCGCAGAGCGGATGGGAGGACGGGAGTAAAAATCCTTTCTTATGGCATCGGGCGGGTAGACGTTGGTGTGGCCGTCCTGCAGCTGCGCGTAGAAGCGAGTGAGTAGCCGGTAGTAAGACTTGGTATCGGTAGTTGTTTTCAGCTGTGACAAATAATCCAGGTAGGTCTTGTCCCAGTCGATATCTACGAGGTCGAAATGAACGAAATTATATTTGGCCATGGACCAGAGCAGGGATAGGCCGGCTACTTTCTCTTCGTAAGGTAAATTGGCTTGGTAGGGGGTGGAGAGGCTGGAATCGGCCCAGAGGGAGTTTTCGTGCCGGTATTTTGCGATGAAGCGCTTGAATCGGGGGTTGGGCCATAGCGGGCTGAAAGAGGAGTCACCCAGGAGCAGATCCGGGATGTCGGGATATCGTCCTACCTTGTACGCCTGGTCGAGGCAGTAGAGGGCCGAGTCGGGCTGGTGGCCAATGGTGTAAGCCTGGGCGAGGTCGAGGTAGACGTCGTGGCGACGGGCTTTAAGATAGATGTTGCCATAGGCCAGCTCCTGGATGGGCGTACTGTCGAGGAACCGGATAGCGCTGTCGAGCATGCGGATTCCGGTCTCAAGATCGGCGCGGGGCGGGTTGGGCCGGTCGTACAAGGGGTCGGCGCGGTGGCGGTAATCCTGCGCGACGTCGTAGGCTTGCATGGCGGTCATCTGGGCACTGGAGGAAAGGACGGCTGGGAGGAGCAGCAGGAGGAGTGTTGATTTGAGGATCATACAACAGGTGTAATAGTTGGGGATGAAGATAAGGAATTATTCCGTTCGCAAGCTTTTAACGGGGTTGGCGAGGGCCGCGCGGATCGCCTGGGTGCAGACGGTCAGGATGGCCAGGGCCAGGATAATGACGGCGGTGCCTGCAAAGATGCCGACGGTTAGCTGTGTCCGGTAGGCGTAGTTGTGCAGCCAACTGCTCATGAGGTAACCGGCGATCGGGGCAGCGATGAGGAAAGCCAGGGCGATCAAGGCGATGAAGTCTTTTGCGAGAAGGCCGGTGACCTGGGCTACGCTGGCGCCGAGAACGCGGCGGATCCCGATCTCCTTTGTCCGGATCTGGGCCGAATAGGTGGCGAGGCCGAAGAGGCCGAGGCAGGAGATGATGATGGCGACGAGGGCGAAGACATTGAACAGGGTGCCTACTCGTTGATCGGCGCGATATAGGTTGTCGATGTCGTCGTCGAGAAAGGAATACGAGAAGGGATACGCGCCGTCGTATTGTTGCCAGAAATGGCGGACGGCGGCGATGGCGTCGGTGGCCTGACCGGGGTGGGTCCGGATATATAACCCCGATGCGGCGCTGTCGTAACTAAGGATCAAGGGTTGGACCGGATCTTTCAGCGAGGCAAAATTGAAGTCTTTGACCACGCCGATGATGGTCCCGCGAATGTCGTGAAGTGAAAAGGCCTTTCCGATAGGGTCCTTCATGCCGATGGCTTTCACGGCGGTCTCGTTTAGGATATAATGTGTACTGTCGGCGGGTGATCCGGTGAAGTTGGAACCGGCGGCGAGCTGCATTTTCAACGTGGGGAGAAAATCCTCATTGACATCGGTAAAGGTTATCAGGAATGTTTTCGATGGATCCTTCCCTTCCCACCAGGTGTCGCCGGTCTCGTTGCCCATTCCCGGCATGCGCGCATCGGCAGCGGCAACGTCGAGGACAGCGGGCAGCCGGCGCAGCTCGTCGATGATGGCTTTTGAATGGTTGTGCATGCCTTCCCGCATGTTGACAGAGAAGACCTGGGACTTATCGAATCCCAGGCTTTTTTCTCTGATATACCTCAATTGATCACGGATGACGACGGTAGAGATGATGAGCCCGACGGAGCAGACGAATTGGATCACCACCAGGATCTTGCGAAAGCTGGTGTTGCTGACGCCGAGGGAGGCGATCTTTCCTCTCAGGGCGTCGATCGGCCGGAAGGCGGAAAGCAACAGGGCCGGGTAGATGCTGGCCGCGGCGAGGGTACCCGCGATGGTGCAGCCGATGACGAGCCAGACGCCGGGGTCTTTCAGGCTGAAGACGAGCTGTTTGGCTGCCAAGTTGTTGTATAGGGGCAGCAGGAGCATGATCAGACCGAAGGCCAGGATGGATGCAAACAGGAAGAGCATGGCCGATTCGGTCACGAACTGAAAGAAGAGCTGGGATCTGCCCGCGCCAATGATCTTACGGACGCTGACTTCCTTTGATCGGAGCATAGAGCGGGCAGTGGAGAGGTTGACGTAGTTGATCCCCGCGATGACGAGGATGAGGACGGCAACGGCGCTGAAGATGCGGACGATCGAGAGGGCGCTGGTGTTGCCGTCTGTGGCAATGAGGTGGAGGGAGCGGAGTGGCTGGAGGGTGAAGAAGTCGGATTTGCTCTCGCCGTCTACGTTGTTGCGGTAAATGGCGGTGAGTTTCTGTTCCACTGCCGCGGGGGACGCTGTTGGTTTAAGCTG
>DATMLR010000342.1:0-10899 GCA_035570015.1 Puia sp. | reverse complement strand
GGCGTCGCTATATTATCTGCTATTTCTTCCCAACCTGAGCTTTCTCGCGGTTTGGCCGGTCAACCCCCTGCTGGGTTATACCTGGAGCATCGGGGTGGAGGAACAGTTCTATCTCATCTGGCCCCTGGTCTTGAAGTTCGGCCGACGCCACGTGGAAGCCATCTGCATCGTCATCATCGCGCTGGTGGTCTGGTCGGCCTGGGCCCGTATCCCCAAGATCAGTGCGATCATCTATTGGTCCAAAATGGGATTTTTTGCGCTGGGCGGGCTAATGGCTTTTCTTCGGGCGAAGCGGCCCGCTATCGTAAAGGCTTTGTCCCTGCGTGCCACGCAGGTGGTAGCGCTGCTTCTCGCAGTTGCCACAATGGTCGCAGGTGGAACCATCGCGGGCGGATGGGGCACCGCGTTGCTGTTAGCCCTCATCATCCTTCATGCTACCCTGCCTTACACGTTGATCGGCAAGCTACGGTTTCGCTGGCTACGATACCTCGGCCGCATCAGTTACGGGATGTACATTTTCCATGTGCTGGTGACCACGTTGGTTGTCCAGGCAGGAGCGCGGGCGGCGATCGCTCCCTGGCTGCTGCCATTGTTGGCCTTTGCCGCTACCGTGCTGGCGGGCACGCTGTCCTGGTTTGGGATTGAACGACCATTCCTCCGGTTGAGACGCCGGTTCGGTTCGATGTCGATCAAGCGTTGATCCGATAACGATCAATTAAAATCCTCTCCGTCCTCTTCCTCTTCATTTCCAAAGCTGGTGCCGGAAGATCCAAGGTTCACCATCGAGCCGATCAGGTCCTTGAATTCGATCTTCCCTTCCACTACCTTCTTGCTGATCAGTGAATAGGCGGCCAGCCCGTGGAGGACGAATTCCATCAGCAGGGCGGCTTCGCGTTCGTTGGTATGTTTGAAATATTTTTTGACCAGCGCATGGAGCCCGTCCACCTTGTATAGCTGCTGGATCTTCTCGGTATCGGGGGTATTGAAGAACAGGTTCAGGTGATTCCCTTTGTCGAACCAATGCGTGACGGCCCGGAAGGGATTCTCGTCCCGGGTGTCGGCCTTCCGCTTCTTGAGCTGATCCGGATTTGGGAAGTAGTTGACGAATTGTGACCGGAACGCCTTTTCCAGCAGGTTGAACGCCACCTGGTACGGGCCTTCCTGCTCGCCCTCATAGACCAGTTCGATCTTGCCGGTAATGGACGGAACGATCCCGATCAGATCGCTCATCCAGATTTGTGTTTGGCGTTCGCCATTGAGGATCGCGCGCCGCTCCGCGGCGCTGACGGCATTCTCGTAGGCGGCGATCGTCAGCCTGGCCGAGACCCCGCTTTTCTTGTCGACATATTCGCTGGACCGGGCCTCGAATGACACCTGTTCGATCAGCCGTTTGACCAGATCACTGACGAGCACTATCCCCTTCTGTTCTTCATGGATGTCCGCTTCCTGCTCCGTGATGGCCAACGCCGTCTCGAGACTTTTGGGGTAATGGGTGAGGATCTGGCTTTCGATCCGGTCCTTCAACGGGGTGACGATGGATCCGCGGTTCGTATAGTCTTCGGGGTTAGCCGTGAAGACGAATAGTATATCGAGCGGCATGCGGAGCTTGAAGCCGCGGATTTGAATATCGCCCTCTTCCAATATATTGAACAGCGACACCTGGATGCGGGCTTGCAGATCGGGTATTTCGTTGATTACAAAAATGCCCCGGTTACTTTTGGGGATGATCCCGAAGTGGAGGACCTGCTCGTCAGCGAAATTAAGTCGCAGATTAGCGGCTTTGATCGGGTCGATGTCTCCAATGAGATCAGCCACGCTGACGTCAGGCGTCGCGAGCTTCTCGCCATACCGGTCGCTACGGTGCAGCCAGCTCACGGACGTCTCATCACCGTGTTTGGCGATGAGGTCCCGCGCGAACTTGGAGATGGGTGCGAAGGGGTCGTCATTGACTTCACTGCCGGTCACATAAGGGATATATTCATCCAGCAGCTCCATCATCTGCCGGGCCATCCGCGTTTTGGCCTGCCCACGCAAGCCCAGGAAAAGAATATTGTGACGGGATAACAAAGCCCGCTCGGTGTCGGGGATGACAGAATCTTCGTAACCCAGGATGCCCGGGAAGGTTGTTTCCTTGTTCCTCAGCTTGCGGATAAGGTTGACGCGAATTTCCTCTTTTACAGACCTATTCCGGTAACCGGCTTTTTTAAGGCCTCCAAGGGTATTAATCTTTGTAATGTCCATTTGCTCGTTTTAGTGTTCAGTTTTCTCAATAAACCGTCTTGCGCTTGCCGCTCTCAAAGTCCCGGAAGATAAAACTGCCCAACCGGTCGAGAGAGGCAAAAAAGGCCTTTCCATTGTTGGTTTCGGTAAATTCATTGACGAACCGCTGCAGATAAGGATCGCTGGCGATCATGAAGGTGGTGATCGGGATCTTCAGCTTCTTGCACTGGGCGGCAAGGTTCAGACAGCGGCTTGTGATCTTGCGATCCAGGCCGAAGCTGTTCTTATAATAACGCTTGCCTACTTTCAGACAGGTGGGCTTGCCGTCGGTGATCATGAAGATCTGCTTATTGGCATTTCGCCGCCGCCGCAGGATGTCCATCGCCAGCTCGAGACCCGCCACCGTATTGGTGTGATAGGGTCCTACCTGCAGATAGGGGAGGTCCTTGATCTCTACCGGCCAGGCATCATTGCCGAATACCACGATATCCAGCGTGTCCTTGGGGTACTTGGTCGTGATCAGCTCGCTGAGCGCCATCGCCACCTTCTTGGCCGGAGTGATACGGTCCTCACCATACAGGATCATCGAGTGACTGATATCGATCATCAGCACCGTCGACGTCTGCGATTTGTAATCCGTCTCGCGGATCTTCAGGTCATCTTCCTGAATGTTGAAGGACTCAATGCCGTGATTGATCTGCGCGTTTCGGATGGACTCGGTGAAATCGATCTGCTCCAGCTGGTCGCCGAACCGGAAGGGCCGCGTCTCGGGGTTGGTCTCATCGCCCGCCCCGGGTTTGAACGTGTTGTGATTCCCCTGCTTTGTCTTCTTCAACTTGCCGAAGATCTCTTCGAGCGACCGCCGCCGGATCCCCTGCTCGGTCTTTGGCGTGATCCTGATCTCTCCGGTCTGTTTGTTGTCGTCGATATATCCTTTCTCTTTCAGTTCATCGATAAAATCGCCCATTCCATATTCATCATCCGTCAGCTGGTATTCCTTATCCAGCTGGTTCATCCATTGCAGTGCTTCCCCGACATCTCCATTCGTATAGCTGAGCAGCTGCATGAAAATGTCCAGCAGCTGATCGAACTTCGCTCTGCTTTCCTCATCGGGGTCATAATTTTTAAAATGAAAACCGATCATGTTGGTAAGTTACTAAAAAAACAGCCCCAATTTGGGAACTGTTCCTGATATAAGTATTTCCTGTAATAATAACAAATCGGTCGGAGTTTTGTTTGGTCTTATTTCGGGGGTCCGACAACTCCTGAGGGTGGAGGCGGCGTTTTGGCGTATTGTTTGCTCCACTGGTCGAGCTCCTGCAGCATCCGATAGGAATCCAGGATTTCTTGCACAAAAAATTGTTGCTGCTCGCTCAAGTTCCCGCCTTTTCCCTGCTTAAATAGTTCCGTGTTGATATTCAGCTGGTCGTTCGGCTGGCTTTCGCCAAGGGAATTGTAATAGCGTAGCTGCTGCTGGAAGTCTTTGCGGAGCGAAGCATCCACCTTGGCCGCCAGCTTCAGATCGTTCGACCGGTAACAGGCCAGAAGGAAACTCATGGAAACACGGTCCTGCTCGTTCTCGCGGCTGGTCATCCCATATGGGAAATTCGATTCCAGCACCTGCTGATCGAAATGCTCCAGCAGGCTCCTGGCAGAATCCAGTTTGCCTTCGTCGATCAGGCTTCCCGCGAGCTGTGCATGCGCCGCCCGCAGGGTATTGAGATGACGTCTGTTCTCTTCATCATAATAGACACCAGGGATATTGGCATTGCCATATTGGAATTTCGTCATCATGGTAGAATAGGCGAAGTCATTGTTGTAATCGCCATTGGGATTCTTTGGCTCAACGGGGACGAGCTGGCCGGCGAGACCGTTCTGGCGCACATATTTCGCAATCCCCAGCGCCTCGATCTCGTAAACCGAGTTGAAGCAGATTGGCCGCTGCCATTTATTGGCGGCGATGATCGCGAGCACGCCCCACTCGTTCTTGAGCAGGAAATTCTTGTCTTTCCCGATATCGAGATGCAGCTCGCTGACCACGCTGTCGCCGGGGTTGACCGTGCCGTTGGCCCGAACGACGCTCGCGTCAACCGGAACCGATAAATGCCGGACCGGCAGAAAGTTGTATTGTTGTCCGTCGTCACCCTGCGTCGTATACTTCGGGTCATCGCTGCCTACGACGTCTTTGAATATCGAATAGGCGTCGTAATATTTGTTCTGATCGAATCCGGGGATGGGGTTCACAAATATCGCGTCGCGTGTTGTCCCCTGGATCTGCTCCGGGGTGAAGAGCACGTCGAAGGGAGCGCTTTCGTTGACTTTGTACCGCAGCTGGTTCAGATACCAGGATTCTCCGAGGAGACTGTAGTTCATAACACGGACATCCGGCCGGATCCCCTCTACTTCCTGCGCATACCAGAGCGGATAGGTGTCGTTGTCACCGAACGCGAACAGAAGCGCATTTTTCGGACAGCTTTCCAGGTAGTCCTTGCCGATGTCGCGTGGTAATGTTTTGTGGCTGCGGTCATGATCATCCCATTCCTGGCTGCCCATCAGAACCGGTACCGCGAGAAAGCAAAGCCCCGCGGCGGTATACCCGGCTAAATCGGCCCTACCCCTGAAGGCCAGCCGTCCTAACCATTCCTCCACGCTGATCACCCCCAACCCGATCCAGATCGCAAACGCATAACAGGCGCCGGCAAACGCATAGTCCCGCTCGCGAGGCTGAAGACCGGCCTGATTGAGATAGATGACGATCGCAAACCCGGTGAAGAAGAACAGCAGCAGCGTGACCAGGAAGTCCCTTCGGTTGCGGTTTAACTGCAGGAAAAACCCGATCAGGCCCAGGATGACCGGCAGGAGGAACATGCGGTTGTAAGATTTGTTGTCCTTGTGAATGCTGTCCGGCAGCTTGCTCTGGTCGGTTTTATAAATGGCGTTATCAATGAAAGGGATGCCGGTGATGGCATTGCCGTCGCGAATGTTGCCAAAGCCCTGAACGTCGTTCTGTTTCCCGGAGTAATTCCAGAAGAAATACCGGAGGAACATCTCCCAGTTCTGGTAGGCGACAAAATACTTGAAGTTGTCTAGTATCGTCGGCTGATCCTGGTCGCTCATCCCGGAGTAAGTAAGGTAGGCCCACCGCTGTTGCCGGTCATTTCCAGGGTCCCACATCCGCGGGAAAAGATGGGATGAATTCGTATGGACCCAATCCTGTGCATATACCCTCCCGCCGACCTCATATTTCTCTTTCCCTTTTACATACAGCGGACCGGCATCTACCCGAGGCGCGGGGTCTTCGAAATCCGGTCCATACAGGATCGGCCAGTCGCCATACTGTTCACGGCTCAGATAGCCTTCGAGTGCCACGGGATTGTCGACGTTGTACATGTCTACGCCGGGATCGGCATTGCTCCGGATCATCGTAGTGAAATAAGTGGAGTATCCCAACAGCATGAAGCCCGCGCACCAGACGGACATTTTAAGATAGTGCCATCGTCTCCGTACCGCCCAGCGGTTGATACCCACCAGTAACGCGGCCAACAGCACGAAGAAGAGCCCAAAACCTACGAAGAAGGGCATGCTCATTGAATTGACGAAGAAAATGTCAAATTCCATCGCGCCCTTGATCGTATACTGGATCACAAATTTCTGAACGATCCCGGTAATGGCACAGCCGATCACAAACGCGATGATCGTCCCCCGGGTTGTCGGCTTGTAACGCCGGAAATAATACAGCATCACGATGGCCGGGATCGTCAGCAGGTTTAACAGGTGGACGCCGATGGAAAGCCCCATCATATAAAAGATGAAGATGATCCACCGGTCCGCGCCGGGCTTGTCGGCCTCTCGCTCCCATTTGAGGATGGCCCAGAAGACCAGGGCGGTAAAGAAGGCCGAAGACGCATACACTTCCCCCTCCACAGCGCTGTACCAGAACGAATCGGTAAACGCATATGCCATGGCACCGACAACCCCGCAGGCCATGATCGTGAAGACCTGACGACGGTTCGGCTCGGCTTTGTAATTGTCTTTCTGCACGATGCGCCGGGCGAAATGGGAAATGGACCAGAAGAGGAAGAGGATCGAGAGCCCGCTGGCAATCGCGCTCATGAAATTCACCGCCCGGGCAGCGGTATGTGGGCTATCGCCAAACAGGATAATAAAGAAGCGGCCCATCAGCACGAACAGCGGCGCGCCGGGGGGGTGGGGGATCTGGATCTTATAACAGCTGGAGATGAATTCACCGCAATCCCAGAAGCTGCCGGTCGCTTCTGCGGTCATTACAAAGACGGTACAGGCAGCCAATCCTACGATCCAGCCCACAATATTGTTGACACGATTAAACTTCATAGTATTATTCGTTTTATCTATTCAAAATAGACCCGCACGGTCTGATAGAACAGCCGGCTTTGTAAGTACTGATTTTGTGACTGCTCCGTGAAGTCCTGGAGTCCAAACAGCCCCGCCGCATTTCCTTTATGGATGGCAATCTCCAGGTAACCGGCTGAGTTGAACAACGCCAGCTTTTCGCCTTCGCCCGCATCCGCATAAGTCTCGCTGATCCGCTCGATGACTTCGTCCCGCTTAAAGACGATCCGGAACCCTCTTCCCCTTCTTATCTCTTCAAATTCCTCCCGCGTGATGTTGACAATGACGTTCTCGAAGTGATCGATAAAGATGATCTGGCCTTCGATCCAGTTGTCGCCAAATACGGGTCGCAGGTGGTTCTTTTCCACGATCGCAACATCCGGCACGCCGATCCCCAGCAGGCTGGCGCCCGCCACCAGTTCCTGGATCGCCTGCGCCATCACCCGGACACAATACAACGTATTCTTTACCGCGCTTTTTTCCAGCGGCAGCCCGATCACTATCTCGGGCCGGCCTTCGAGGATCATGGTCAGCAGTCCGTTGTCCGCACAGAGAAGATACTGCTCCTTGTGGAAGGCCAATAGCAACTGTTCGGGTTTCTTCTCAAAGAGATTGACGAGGATCAGATGATAGGTGAAAGGAGGAAAGTGCCGAATGGCATTACGACAGACATAAGCTGCCTGCGGATAATTGAACGGTGACAGCGAATGGCTGATGTCCAGGACTTGGAACCCGGGATTGACTTGCATTAACTGGCCTTTGACGGCCCCAACCAGATAGTCTTTATGGCCGATATCCGATGTGAGGGTAATTAGGGCCATCGTGGTTATTTGACAAACTCCCCTTTTCGGTTATAGTAATGCCGATAGGTCAATCGGTCCGCGAGTGCGGGAGCGACTTTGTTGATCAGGACGGTCACCTTTCCGAGAAAGGTCAATACGACAGTCCGCCTCCTGCGGGCAATGGCGCGGATGATGTGACGGGCGCATTCGGCGGCGGACATCAGCGTTCCTTCGTTAAGGACGCTTTCCCCCTTGGCGCGGCCATGGTCATCGAGCGCGGCCATTCGGATATTCGACGCGGTGAACCCGGGGCATACCCACATGACATGGACACCGCTGTGCAGCAGTTCCGTCCGCAATGCTTCGAGCCATCCCTGCAATGCGAATTTGCTTGCCGAATAAGCCGTCCTGCCGGGCAGTCCCCGGTAGCCCGCGGTGGAGGAAATGCCGACGACCGTTCCCTGACTCTCGAGCAACGAAGGAAGGGCGTATTTCGTGCAATAGACAGCTCCTAAAAAGTTAATTTCCATCACCTTACGCGTTACTTCGGTGTCGCAGTCCAGGAACAGGGCCCGCATCGAGATCCCCGCATTGTTAATCAGGATGTCGATCCGCCCAAACGTATCGATCGTTGACTCGATGAACTTCCTGCACTCCGACTCGTTGCTTACGTCGCAGGCGACTACATGCAGCATCACCCGCGAATATTCCATCTGGAGGGTATAAAGCTTATCGTGATTGCGGCCGCAGGTGGCGACCCTAGCGCCCAGCGGGATCAGGGCTTCGATCAGTGCTTTTCCGATCCCGTCGCTGCCACCGGTGATCACAACAACTTTATCCTGGAAAAATGACATGTAAGGTTTTTGTTATGGCTGCAAAAATAGGGGACTTCCCCCGATCTCACAACTTAAGCAATGCGAGCTGACCCGCATGATAAGATACATGCCCGGTGCGGCTGAGAACGATGTTGAGCCGGTTACGGTGAGGTTCCTTCGCAAAATCATCGGCGCTTACCGCCGTATGTTTCTGCAACCATTCTTCCGGTTTCCATTCCCGCAGTCGCTCCGTCAGGAATGTATTGATCGCCTTCCACTGCTGTCGTAGTTCCGCCGGGGGTGGCAGCTTTGTTTCGGGGCTGTCCGGGTTCTGTATAAATGGCGCGTCCAACTCCGGATACCGCTTATCGCCAAGACCGAGGAGCGGGACCATATTGTCATGAATCGCTACCAAATGCCCAAGCAAATAGATCACCCGGTTTTTGCCAGGTGCGATTGGTTTTAGCAGATCTGTATCGGTATGACGGTCAAACAGCGCATTAATGCGTTTGAGGGCCAGTTCCCAGTTTGACAGGACAGTGGCAACGAACAATTCATCGGGGGCTTTTTCCATAGAACCTGCAATCTAAGTACTTTTGACTTAATATGAAGCGAATAACGGCAATGACTTTTGGACTTTGGATGCTTTGCGCTTGTAAAGGAAAATCGGATCATGCTGAATTCTCTGTTGATACCACGCAGCTCAAACACATGGACTCCGTGAGGGCTGCTCAACGGGTGGCTGACTCGGTCCTTATGCAGCGGGCGAACAACACCCCGGGCATCAATGCGGGCGCCGGTCATTTTGGGATCGCCGTCCCGCCCGGCTGGCGGCGGGTTGATACGCTGGTGGGCAATATCAGGGCCGTTATCTTCGATACCGCTTCCACGTTTGCCGGCTTCCGGACCAATGTCAGCATCGTCAGCGATTCCCTGCGCGTCAGATCGATCGACGGCTACCTGGGCGGAACCATCGCCGGCATGGCACAATATATCCCACAATTTTCGCTTATTGGAAAGGGTGAGCGCGTGTTGGGCGGCCGTTCAGCCAGATGGCTGCATTATTCGCAGAATCGCGATGGCACCCAGCTGGAGGACATCTGTTATCTCATACCCGATAAAGGCATCGTTTATATCCTGACCTGTTCGGCCCTGAAAGGCCGGCTGGTGGGGTCCCGGCCTGCATTCGAGGAGCTGGTTACCAGTTTCACCCCGGAGAATTAAATCATTTCCGCGCCAGCTGCACGACCTCCCAGATCTGGGCTTCATCGAATAGCTTTCGGTTGTTGCGCTGCATCCCGCCGCCGCGCATCCCGCCGATCCCGATCCCCATACCCATCCCGGGCCCAAAACCGCCCATGCCGCCGCCGACCCCGAAGCCTACACCCGAACCCCCTCCGCCATTGCCGCCTTCCCGCGGAATATGCGCCGACGGCGGCAGCCCTTCGATCCAAATGCCTACAGCAAGGTCATGCGTGGTATAAGCGGTGACGGGATCGTGACCGGGATATAGAGCTTGCAGCGGGATCGACACTTCATAGATCAGGTCACCCTTGTTGTTGTAATCCATCCGCATGACCACGCCAACGGAATTGCTGTCGCCGTAAGTGTAGTTCCGGATCGCCGAATCCTTGCCAAATCCGTACAGGGAATAGCTCCGTTTATCCGCGAGCGTGACGGTCTTATTCTGATACCGCTGCGGCTGCGCATCTTCCATCAGCTTGCGGTCCGGGTCGTTCCGGTCATCCAGCGGATACCCGATACCCACGGCATCCCCATTACTCTTGTCGCCTTTGGTATTGATCCACACCGACATCCCGCCCTGGATGATCTTCTGCTGCTCCTGGCGGCTCGATGTCGCCAGCAGGATATATAGGTTCCGGTTGTCGTTGCTGATCGAATAGTTGACACTCTCTTCGTGCACCACATATGGCAGCGGCTTGACCCAATCATCGTCGTTGCCGTCGATCGCCAGCGGCTGCGACTGCCAGATCGCCTTTGGCTGGGTCTTCTCCGATCCCTCACTTTGCCGGGAGGAGCTGCATCCCGCCGCCAGCAGAAACGCTACGACACCTAAACTTTTGGATCCCAATAGCTTCATAGTATGTTTATTTACCTATACGAATGAGATTCCGCAAAGGTACCACCCGGATTTGTTAAAGTTCGTTAAGGGGATGATAAGGATCGGCAGGCAACTACCGTTGCAGATAAAGCGTTTGTCATTCCAATGGGTGCTCCCTTCCTGCGTAACCCCTTTTATTATTACCTGGTGCTTGCGGTGATCGCCACAACGCTCTTCTCCTGGTTTAACCTGAATAGCTACCTGATCATTCTGCTCGTGATATGCCGGCTGACCGATGGGAGCCCGCGGGTCGCGCTCCGGAAGGCGTTTAGCAATATCTTCTTCTGGGCCTACGCCGTTATTTTCCTGATCGAGCTCGCGGGACTGCTGTATACGCACGATTTTTTTGCCGCCTGGAAGCAGATGGAAAGCAAGGCGACTCTGGTCGCCATCCCATTTATCTTCCTGGCAGGACCTTTTGCAGATTATAACGGGTATCAAAAGCTGCTAACCGCCTATTGCTGGCTGCTTGGGACAGTCTGCCTGTATTGTTTATCGATGGCGGTCGTAGAATACGGCTGGCAGCACGATACCGGCGTATTTTTTTATCATGACCTGACCAGCGCGGTTGGGGTAAACGCGGTTTTTT